>JALOOS010000273.1 GCA_025454275.1 Desulfobacterales bacterium
GCAGCGCACCGTGCGATCCCGGGCGAATCCTGAGGAAGGGGAAGCTGTCTGCATGCATGATGCCAAGATCGGGGATATCGAGGCGCTGATTGAGCGCCAGGACAGCTGGCGGGATGGATGCATCAACCTCATCGCCAGTGAGAACGTGATGAGCAGACGGGCGCGGGCCTCGGCCGGATCGGACTTCGCCCACCGCTACGCAGAGGGTCATCCCGGCGAGCGTTACTACCGGGGCACCGCCTTCATCGACCGGATCGAAGCACAGCTCACGGCCGACCTGAAACAGCTCTTCGGCTGCGAGCGCTGCGAGGTGCGGCCGATCAGCGGGACCAATGCCAACGAGGCCGTGTTCAGCCGCTGCGTGAGTCCCGGCGACGCGGTCATGGTCAACTCGACCCCCGGCGGGGGCCACATCAGCCACCACCGCATGGGGTCCCTCGGCAAGTTCACCCGCACCATCATCGACTTCCCGCTGAGCCCTGACGGCTATCACATCGACGTCGAAAACACCGCCTGGCTGATCGAGAAGGTCCGGCCGAAGCTGATCGTGCTGGGAAAAAGCCTTTTCCTTTTTCCCGAGCCGGTGCGTGAGCTCTCCGAGGCGTGCCGGCACACCGGTACGCTGATCATGTACGACGCGGCCCACGTACTCGGGCTGATCGCCGGAAAACGGTTTCAGCAGCCGCTCGCGGAGGGGGCCTGGCTGATGACCGGCAGCACCCACAAGACCTTCTTCGGCAGCCAGCGGGGGGTGATTCTAAGCAGCATGGACGAGGAGGCGTGGCGCAAGATCGACCGGGGCGCTTTTCCCGGCTCCTCGAGCAACCACCACCTGCACACCCTGGCCCAGATGGCCATCTGCACCCACGAGATGATGGCCTTCGCAGAAGCTTATGCCGCGGCCGTCATCGCCAACGCCAAGGCCCTCGCGACCGCTCTCGACCGGCTCGGTTTCGACGTCCAGGGCAAGGCGCACGGGTTCACCGAGAGCCACCAGGTGGCGGTGAACGTGAAGGTGCACGGCGGCGGGGAAGAGGTGTCCCGTCGCCTCGAAGCCGCCGACATCATCCTGAACATGAACATGCTCCCGCATGAACCGCTCCACCGCCATGACCATCCCGAGGGCATCCGCATCGGGGTGCAGGAGATGACGCGCTTCGGCATGGGACCGGCGGAGATGGAGCGGATCGCCGAGCTGATCCACGAGTGCCTGCGCGGTGCGAACGGTCTGAGGGAGGAGGTCCGCCGGTTCCGGGCCGCCTTCCGGCAGGTCCGCTTCTGTTTCGATGCGGCAGCATGACCCCTGCGGCATTGCGGGTGAAACCGCACCTGTGAGGCATTCCTGATGACGCCCCTGCCCTCCGATACGCGGCTCCCGCTGCTCGCCGCCGCCATGGCGGCCTTTCTGTGCGTTCTCTGGGGGGCTAACACCGTGGCCATCAAGTTCAGCCTCTCCGGGCTGGGGCCCTTCACCGCCGCCGGGGTGCGCTTCGCCCTGTCGACCCTGATCCTGGGGGCGTGGGCGCTGATCAGCGGCCGGCCCCTGCGGCCGGCGCCGGGCCATCTGCGGCCGCTTCTGATCAACTCCCTGCTCTTCACCCTCCAGCTCGCGTTGGTGTACGTCGGCTTCACCCTGACCCAGGCCTCGCGCGGCGCCCTGCTCACCAATCTTCAGCCGTTCTTTCTGCTTTTTCTCGCCCACTTCTTCCTCGCCGGCGACCGCATCACCTGGCTCAAGCTGATCGGCCTCATCCTCGGGTTTTCCGGGGCGGCCTGCGTCTTTCTCGATCGGCCGGGGGGCGGGGAGCGTTTCATGGCGGGCGACTTCCTTCTGCTGGTATCCACTTTCATCTGGGCCTGCAGCGCCGCCTACACGAAGCATCTGGTCCGCCGCATCTCTTCGGTGCAGATCGTCTTCTACCAGCTGCTCTTTTCAATCCCGCTCTTTGCCCTGGGAGCGCCGGTGTGGGACTCTCCCATGGTTACGGAGATCACCGCCGGGATCGTCGCGGCCATTCTCTTCCAGGGTGTTTTGACAACCGCCTTCGCCTTCGTCGCCTGGACCCGGCTGATGCACACCTACGGGGCCGTCGCCCTGCACTCGTTTGTTTTTTTGATCCCTGTCTCCGGAGTTCTCTTGGCAGGCCTGTTGCTGGATGAGCCGATCGGCATCATGATCCTCCTGGCGCTGGTTCTGATCGTGGCCGGGATCTTCACCGTACAGCTCGGCCAGCACCGAGAGGTGGCCGGGTTGATGCCGCGCCGGGGGAGTTGACCCATGAAATCCTCCTCCCTCACGGCCGACCTGCTATTGCTCGGCACGGCCGCCATATGGGGTTTTGCCTTCGTGGCCCAGCGGGTGGGGATGGAGCATGTCGGCCCGTTCACCTACAACGGGATCCGCTTCGCCCTGGGCTGCCTCTCCCTGGTGCCGCTCCTCCTGGCCGGGCGGCGGCTGCCGGAGGCGGTGGCCGCGCCCATGGCCTCGCGCCTGTTTCTTTTCGGCGGCGGGGCGCTCGGGCTCGTCCTGTTCGTCGCCGTCTCCCTGCAGCAGGTGGCGCTGCTCTACACGACGGCCGGCAAGGCGGGTTTCATCACGGGCCTTTACGTGGTCTTCGTTCCCATCTTCGGGCTGATCTGGGGCCAGCGCCCGAAGGCCGGGACCTGGGCCGGCGCCGTCGCGGCCGCGGTCGGGCTCTACCTGTTGTCGGTCACCGGCGACCTTTCGATGGCCTTCGGCGACGGCCTCGTCCTGGTCAGCGCCCTTTTCTGGAGCGTCCAGGTGCTTCTCGTGGCCTATTTGTCGCCGCGGGTGCGGCCGGTGGAGCTCGCGTTTTACCAGTTTTCGATTTGTGCCCTTCTCAGCCTGCTGACGGCGGGTGCGGTGGAGCGGTTCGCATGGTCCGGGATCCGGGCGGCCGCCGGGCCGATCCTATACGGCGGTGTGCTGTCGGTGGGCGTCGCCTACACGCTTCAGGTGGTGGCGCAGCGCAGCGCCCGTCCTGCGCACGCCTCGATCCTGATGAGCCTGGAGGCGGTCTTCGCCGCCCTGGGCGGCTGGCTGATCCTGGACGAGCGCTTGAGCCTGCGTGCCCTGGTCGGCTGCGGGCTCATGCTGGCGGGAATGCTCTTCTCGCAGCTGTGGGCGCTGCGGAAATGAGGGGGATCCTGCGATTCGAGGTTCCGGGTTCCGGGTT
>JALOOS010000035.1 GCA_025454275.1 Desulfobacterales bacterium
CGTCTTTTTCGGATCGAGGCGGCGGAGCCGTCCGGCCCGCCGGCCGCAGTACTCGCGATCGCCGAGTGCCTTTTGGACCACGAGGTCGGCGTCGGCGTGCTGGGCGAGGGGGCCGCCGCCCTGGCCGAGGTGATCGCCGCCGCCACCGGCGCCCGCCGGGCCGATGCGGCCGAAGCGGACTTTATCTTCGTCGGCGGGAGCGGCGGAAACGGCGCCGCCCGGACCGCCCGGCGCGGCCGCATCGACACTCCCGATCGCGGGGCGACCGTGGTCTACAGCCTGGATGCGGCGCCGGTGCTCGACCCGGGCCATTTTCGCATCCGGCTGAGCGGGCCGGGGGTGCCCGAACCCGAGGGGATCGCCCCGGCGATGCGGGAAATTCCGGCGGCCGTCCTGGAGGAGCTGCAGATGGTCAATGCCGACTATCCGCTGGGCGTGGACGCCTTTTTCGTGCGTCCGGGCGGCGAGGTGATGGCGCTGCCCCGATCGACCCGCATCCGGATGAGGTGAGCGCATGGGGTATGTAGCGGTCCGCGGCGGCGAAGAGGCGATCGGCAACGCCGAGAAACTCCTGCGGGCGGCCCGCGCCGGCGGCGACTCCGAACTCCTTTCGCCTCGCCAGATACGGGAGCAGCTCCACCTGGCGGTCGACCGGGTCATGGGAGAAGGCTCGCTCTACGCTCCGGACCTCGCGGCGCTGGCGTTCAAACAGGCCGCAGGCGACAGCTTCGAGGCGGCCTTCATCCTGCGCTCCTACCGGACCACGCTGCCGCGCATCGGCTACGCCGCGCCGGCGGCGACCGAGCGCATGCGGGTCATCCGTCGGATTTCGGCCGCCTTCAAGGAGGTCCCCGGAGGCCAGATTCTGGGGCCCACGGCCGATTACACGCTGCGGCTGCTCGATTTCGACCTCGCCCAGGAATCGGCCGAAGCCACCCGCCGCGCCATCCGGGAGTTTTTCCAGGCGGCCGAGACCCTCGAGCCGCTGCCGGAGCGCTTTCCCAAGGTGGTGGCGCTGCTGCGCCGCGAGGGGCTGCTGGTCGAGCGGCGGAAAGCGGCGGCGGCCGCCTCCCCGGTGGTCGACGTGACGCGCGAGGCCCTCTCGTTTCCGGCCCCCCGCAGCGCGCAGCTCCAGACCCTGGCCCGCGGGGAGACCGGCGGCCTGCTGGCCCTGGCCTATTCCAACATGCGCGGCTACGGCTCGGTCCATCCGGTGATCGGCGAGCTTCGGGTCGGCTACCTGCCGGTGGAGGTGAGCCATCCGCCGGACGGGGGCCTCCGGCGGATCGGAGAGATCAAGGTGACCGAGGCCGAGGTCATCGCCCGCCTCGGCCGGGAGGACGGCGAGCCGCGCTTCACCCTGGGCTACGGGCTTTGCTTCGGCCACAACGAGACCAAGGCCATCGCCATGGCCGTGCTCGACCGCGCCATGAGCGCAAGCGAACCCGAGGCGCCCTCGGAAGACCAGGAGTTTGTCCTGACCCACGTCGACGGGATCGAATCCATGGGTTTCTGCAATCACTACAAACTGCCGCACTACGTGACGTTCCAGTCCGACCTGGATCGCCTGCGGCGCATAAGGTCATCCCCGTCCGGACCCGGTGAGGCCGGGCCGCCGGACCCGAAGGCAGGCGGCGCATGAGCCGCCCCGCACGGGCCGGCGCACCGGCCGACTGGCGCGACGGCCTCCCGCCGGGCCGCGACGGCTACTCCTTCGCCTTCCTGGACGCGGGGGCCAAGCGTGAAATCCGAAGGCGGATCCTCAAGGCGGTGGCCATCCCCGGCTGCCAGGTGCCGTTCGGCTCCCGCGAGATGCCGATCGCACGCGGCTGGGGCACGGGCGGGCTGCAGCTCACCCTGGCCCTGATCGGCCCCGAGGACGTGCTGAAGGTGATCGACCAGGGGGCGGACGACAGCGTCAACGCCGTCAGCATCCGCCGGTTCGTCCAACGCGTCACCGGGGTCAGGACCACCACCGATACGCCGGCGGCCACTCTGATCCAGACCCGCCACCGCATCCCCGAGGAGCCCCTGCGGCCGCACCAGATCCTGGTGTTCCAGGTGCCGATCCCGGAGCCCCTCCGGCTGGTGGAACCCTCGGAGAAGGAGACCCGTCGCATGCACGCCGAGGCGGATTACAGCCGCATGTGGCTCTACCTTTACGAGGACATCGTGACTTACGGCGAGATCACGATCGGGGCGCGCTACCCGGTGCTGGTGAACCGGCGCCACCTGATGGACCCCAGCCCCATTCCACGCTGGGACGTGGAGCGGCTCGACCGCAACCCGGCGCTGATGCTCTTTTGCGCCGGGCGGGAGAAGCGCATCTACGCCCTGCCCCCGCACACCCTCGTCGAGCCGCTCCAGTTCGAGGACGTTCCCTTCCGGGTCGAGTCCTTCGCCGGCCGCCGCTGCCGGCGCTGCGGGTCGGCCCGGAGCTTTCTCGACGAAGCCATCGACGAGGCGACAGGCCGCCGCAGCTATGCCTGTTCGGACGCCGCCTTCTGCGAGAAGGTCCGCAAGGCCGGGGGCCGGACCGCTCCGGAACCCGAGGAGGGAGGGCCATGACCCTGCCGCCGCCGATCGTGCAGGTCCGGGGCCTGACCCGCCGCTTCGGAACCGGCTGCCCCGCCTGCCCGGAGCTGACCGGCCCGGCGGCGGAGACCAACCAGTGCCCGCGCTGCCGCTCGGTGACCGCCTGCCGGGAGGTCTCCTTCGAGCTTCATTCCGGGGAGGTCCTCGGGATCGTAGGGGAGAGCGGCTCGGGCAAGAGCACGGTCGTGCGGCTGCTGCACTTCGACCTTGCGCCCACGGCCGGGGAGTATCGCCTGAATCTCAACGGGGCGGCCGCCGCCGGCCTGCCCTGGCTCGAGCCGGGGCAAAACCTCTTTGAGCTGGGGCCGCATCAACGGCGCCAGCTCCGCAACCGCCTGATGGGGATCGTCTACCAGAACCCGCTCCTCGGGCTGCGCCTGAAGGTGACGGCCGGGGGCAACATCGCCGAGCGGCTGCTCATGGCCGGATGGCGGCGGGTGGAGCGGATGCGCGAGCGCGCGGCGGACCTGCTGGCGCGCACCGAGGTGCCGGTCGAACGCATGGACGAGCTGCCGCGCCATTTTTCGGGCGGTATGCAGCAGCGGGTGCAGATCGCGAAGGCGCTCTCGACCGACCCGGCCGTGCTGCTCCTGGACGAGGTCACGACCGGCCTCGATGTCTCGGTCCAGGCGCGGGTGCTGGACCTCATCCGCTCGCTGCAGCGCGAGCTTCAGATCGCCACGATCGTGGTCTCCCACGACCTCGGCGTGATCCGGATGCTGACCACCCGCACCCTGGTGATGCGCTACGGCGGGATCGTCGAGCAGGGGCTTTCAGACCAGATCCTGGAGGACCCCCAGCACCCTTACACCCAGCTTTTGGTGAATTCGACGCTATAAAAAAAGGATGATTGGTGTTTGGTTTTTTGTGTTTGGTGTTTGGGCCACGGCGTGACGGCCATACCCCGCCCCGCTCTCCCCACCAAACACCAAACACCAAACACTAAACACCAAAAACCAAACACCTCTCTTCCACTATGCTGACCGTCGAGAAGCTTGAGAAGCAATTCGTGTCGCACGTCCTCAACGGCAAGGAGATCCTGGGCTTCTCCCCGGTCTCCTTTTCCGTGCCGCAGGCCACGGCGCTGGGGCTCTCGGGGCCGAGCGGCACCGGGAAGAGCTCGGTGCTGAAGTGCATCTACCGCACCTATGTCGCGAGCGCCGGGACGATTCGCTATCACTCGGGCGCCGGCGACTGGGTCGACCTCACGCTCTTGCCCGAGAACGAGCTGTTGCGGCTGCGGCGCGCGGAGATGGGCTACGTCGCCCAGTTTCTGTCGGTGCTGCCGCGGGTGTCGGCGGTCGATACGGTGGCCGAGCCGCTTTTGGCCGACGGGGTGCCGCGGGAGGAGGCGCGCGACCGGGCCCGCCGGCTGCTCGCACGGCTCGGGATCGAGCGCTCGCTCCACGATGCCTACCCCGCCACCTTCAGCGGCGGCGAAAAGCAGCGGGTGAACCTCGCCCGCGCCGTCATCCGCCCTCCGCGGCTGCTCCTGCTCGACGAGCCCACGGCCTCGCTCGACCCCGGCTCGCTTCAGGTGGTGCTCGATCTGCTCCTGGAGCTGAAGGCCGCGGGGACCACCCTGGTGGCCATATTCCACGACCGCTCCATCATGGACCGCCTCATGGATGCGGTCTACCGCATGCCTGAAAAGGGCGGTGAAACCGGGCAACTCGCCACGAGGACATCCTCCCATGAGACCTGACGCAACCAAACCCTACGATCTTCTCATCCGCAACGTGCGGGTGGTCACCCCGGGCGCGGTCCTGCCGGCGGCCACGGTGGCGGTGGCCCAAGGGGTGATCCGGGAGATCACCCCCTTCGCCCTCACCGGCGCCGAGGTCGTCGACGGCCGCGACCGGCTGCTGATGCCCGGATTCATCGACATCCACAGCGATGTGATCGAAAACGCCATTCAACCCCGCCCGGGCGGCCGCTTCCCGGTGGACGTCGCCCTCCACGAGCTGGACAAGCAGCTCGTGGCCTGCGGGGTCACCTCGATCTACCACTGCCTTTGCTTCCTGAACAGCGACGAGAACCCGCCCTTCCGGAGCGCGGAGATGACCGATTTCCTGATCCGCCAGATCCACGAACTGAAAGGCGGCTTCAGCGCCCGCACCCGCATTCATGCCCGCTACGAAATCACCAACGACGAGGCGTTTGCCGAGGTGGAGCGCCTGATCCGCGGCCGGATGATCCATTTCTTCTCGCTCATGGACCACACCCCGGGGCAGGGCCAGTTTACCGACGTCAACCATTTCCGGACCTACTACTCCAAGGCCCGCGGCCTGTCCCGGGAGCATGTCGATCTGATCATCGAGCGGCGCCTCGAGGCCAGCCGCCGGATCGACTGGGCGGGGCTCGAGCACCTCTCCCGGGTCTGCCGGGAGAACGCGATCCGCATGGCGAGCCACGACGACGACTCCGAAGAAAAGGTGGCGGCCGTCAGCCGCCTGGGGGTGAGCCTGTCGGAGTTCCCGGTGAACCTCGCCGCCGCGCAGGCCGCCCGCCGCCACGGCATGCTGATCTCTTTGGGCTCCCCGAACGTCCTGCGCGGGGGCTCCCTGACCGGAAACCTCTCCGGGCGCGAGGCGCTCGGGGCGGGGCTGGGCGATGTCCTCTGCTCGGACTACGCCCCCATGTCGCTCCTGCACGCCGCCCTGCAGCTCCACCGCGAGGGCATCCTGGATCTTCCCTCCGCCGTGCGCCTGATCACCTTGAATGCGGCGCGGGCGGTCGGCATCGATCACGAGACCGGCTCGATCGAAGCCGGCAAGGCCGCCGACATGGTCCTGGTGGACGATCGCGCCAAGGTCGCACGGGTGGTGCGCACCTTCGTCGCCGGGCGCGAGGTCTTCAGCACCGGCAATTGACCGTATCGCGCATGGCGGCGAAACCTGATCGCATGTCAGAAAAATGCTTTGGTCATCGTGGGAGCGGCTCCCGGCCGCGATGATTTAACAGCCTTTCCCCGGCGGTGCTCTCACGGATGTACCACCGGTTTGACGTAGCATGGAACGAGCGGAGGAGCATGACACCGGCTGGATTCGACCTGATCGAACACGCTCTGCCGGCCGAGGTCGCCGATGCGATTCTCGATACGGCCATCGGCGCCGCAAAGAGCGCGGGCGCCATCCAGATGCGCCATTTTCGCACCCCCGGGGTCCGCGCCACGGGGCTCCTGCACGACGTCAAGCTCGAAACCGACCGGGCCTGCGAGGCGGCGATCCTGGCGGACCTCCGCGCGCGCTTTCCCGACCACGCGGTGCTCACCGAGGAGAGCGGCCGGCTTCCGGGCGCCGGGGAGTATACCTGGGTCATCGACCCTCTCGACGGGACGGTGAACTTCTGGCAGGGGCTGCCCTTCTTCTGCACCTCCATCGCCTGCTACCGCACCCTCGACGGCACCTCAGCCCGGCCGGCGGGGGGACTCCCCGGCCTTCCGATCGCCGGGGTGGTCTATCTGCCCTTCAGCCGCGAGCTCTTTCATGCCCGGCCCGGCCGGGGCGCCTTTTTGAACGGCCGGCCGGTTTGCATCCCGCCGGCCGGGACCCCCGCCGAGGCGGTCGTCTCGGTCAGCTTCGGCAAGCGCCCGGAGACCATGCGGCGCATGGCGCAGCGGCTCGAGAGGCTGCTGCCCCGGGTGCGCAAGGCGCGCTGCCTGGGGGCGGCGGCGGCCGAGCTCGCCTACGTCGCGGCCGGTTTTCTGAACGGTTTGTTCTACGAGGGCCTCAAGGTCTGGGATTTCGCCGCGGGGAAGATCATCCTGGAGGAGGCCGGCGGCCTGTTCGAAGCGGCCGAGACCGATCCGGACCAGTGGCGGGTGCTGGCCGGCGGGTCCGCCGTGATGGAGATGATGCACGCTCCGCACTGAAACGCCGCATCGTTCGGGACCCACTCCCGGCTCAGATATAGCGCTTGCGGATGGTGGCCGAGCCCAGGTCGAGCAGGCTCACCACCACGACCAGGATGATCAGCATGGCTGCGGTCGCGCCGTAGTTGAAGCTGCGGATCGCATCCCACAGGAGCATCCCGATCCCCCCCGCCCCCACCATGCCGACGACACTCGCCGAGCGCACGTTGGATTCGAAGCGGTAGAGCGAATAGGAGATCCACAGCGGCACCACCTGGGGGATGATGCCGTAGGCGATCTCCTGGAGCGTGTTCGCGCCGGTGGCGCGGATCCCCTCGACCGGCTGGGGGTCGATCGCCTCCACGGCTTCGGCGAACAGCTTGGCGAGCGTGCCCAGCGTGTGCATGAAGAGGGCCAGGACTCCGGCAAAAGGCCCCAGGCCGACGGCGCTGATGAAGAGCATGGCGAAGATCATCTCGTTGATCGAGCGGCAGGCATCCATGAGGCGGCGCACCGGCTGGTAAACCCAGACCGGGGCCACGTTGGCCGATGAGAGCAGCCCGAAGGGCACGGCGCCGATGATGGCGAGGAGGGTCCCCCAGATGGCGATCTGAATGGTGATCAGGGTCTGGTGCAGGTACTGCCGCCACTCGGTGAAATCCGGCAAGAGGAAGCCGGCAAGGTAGGCGGCCATGTTGCCGCGGTAGGTGATCAGATCCTGCGGCCGCATCTCGGAGCCCTGCCAGGCCCACATCAGGACCCCGGCGAAGACCATCCCGGCAAACAGGCGCAGGAGCTTCGTTTTCAAGGGCGTTTCGGGGACGGCAAGCGTCAGGCCGGCGGCATTCATGCAGGGGTCACCAGTTTGTTCGTGCGCCTGCGCCCGGAGCCGCTGAAGGCCCCGGGCGCAGGGAAACAGGTTAATTGTATTTTTCGACCAGCTTCACGTAGGACTGGATGTCGGCCAGCCGCTTGTCGAGTTCGGCCAGCTTCTGGGCCTTGTCGGCGGCCGCCAGGGCATCGTTGCCCTGGATCTTCATCTTCTCCTTGGCCATGTCGATCTCCATGATCGGCAGCAGCTGGTGGTTGGAGGAGTCCTGGAAGGGCGCCCAGCCCGAGCTCATGCCCTTCAGCACCGCAAGCTCCCTCTCCTTGTCGGCCCCGATCCGGCCGTAGGCCAAGAAGAAGCCCTTGATCTTGCTCTTCCACTCCTTGGGAAGATCCTTGCGCCACACCATGGGGTCGCTCGGAATCAGGGGGCTCTTCCAGATGGCGCGCACGTTCTTGATCTGATCCGGGTGGGCTTTCGAAAATTTGTCCCAGTTCTCGGTGTTGTTGGTGGCGAAATCCACCTGCTTGTTGGCCACCGCCATGAGGTTGGTCTCGTGGTTGGCGTTGCGCATCAGCTTGAAGTGCTTGGCCGGGTCGATCCCCTTCTGGCCCCAGATATAATAGGTGGGGATGAGGTAGCCGGAGGTGCTGTTGGGGTCGCCGTTGCCGAAGGTGAGGTTCTTGCCGTCGCGGACGATCTCGTCGATGTTCTGGTAGGGGCTCTCCTTGTGCACGACGATGAGCGACCAGTAGCCTGGGTTCCCGTTGACGTCCACGGTCTGGACGAAGACCTCGCCGTTCGCGCGGTTGACGGCCTCGATGGCGGACTTGTTGCCGAACCAGGCGATCTGCACCTTGTTGAAGCGCATGGCCTCGATCACGCCGGCGTAGTCGGGCGCGATGAAGAGCTTGACCGGGATCCCCAGGGCCTTCTCCATGTCGGCGCGGAAAGGCTCGAAGCCCTTCATCGCCGAGGAGGTGGATTCAGTGGGGATGATGCCGATCGTGATCTCCTTTAGTTCCTCGGTCGCGCTCGCGGCGCCGGCCGCCACCGCCAGTGCCGCCACCAATCCAATCAACAGCCAACACAGTTTCTTCATTTCCGGACTCCTTTCATGTGGGTGTGGGTTCAAATCCGATTCAACCGGCAAAGGTGGAACCGACAGGGGCAAAAGGGACGCTAGGCACCGGCGGCAATGGTGGCCGGCCGCCGGATGACCCCGAGCTCCAGCGGAGTGGTGCCGTCGAGGTCGAATTCGGCGGACTTGATTCCGTATATGTTGCGCAGCGCCGTGGGGGTGAGATCGGCGCTGGGGCCGTCGTACACCACCCGGCCCTCCTTCATGGCGATCGACCGCGGGCAGTATTGCAGAGCGAACTGGACCTGGTGCAGGCTGACCAGAACGGTAATCCCGTCATGCTGGTTCAAGGCCGTCAGGCATTCCATGATGCAGCGGGCGGACTCGGGGTCCAGGGAGGCGATGGGCTCGTCGGCCAGGATGATCCGGGCACGCTGCTCCATGGCGCGGGCGATGGCCGCCCGCTGCTGCTGGCCGCCCGAGAGGGTGCTGGCCCGCTGGGCGGCGTATTCGGCCAGGCCCACGCGCCGGAGCGCCTGGAGGGCGCGGAGCTTCTCCTCGCGCGAGAACCAGCCGAGGAGGCTGCGCCCGGTGCCGACCCGGGCCAGCATACCGGCCAGGACGTTGGTGAGCAGCGGCAGGCGGCCGACCAGGTTGAACTGCTGAAAGATGAATCCCACCTCGGAGCGGATGCGGCGGATGTCGGGGGAGATGACCCCGTTTTTCTGAACCTCGCGGCCGAAGATCCGGACGCCGCCTCCGCCGCGGTCCCCTGCGATCAGCCCCGAGACATGGCGCAGCAGGGTCGATTTTCCCGATCCGGAGGGCCCGATCAGGGCCACCATCTCCCCCGGGGCGATCCGGATGCTGACCCGGTCGAGCGCCCGGCGCTTGCCGAAGGTCTTCTGAACGTGGTCGATCTCGATTGCGGCCGGTGTGGGTTGGGGTGCCTGCATGGCGATAATCCTCTGCATTGGGGGTTCGCGGTGACAAGGGGACAGTGCCCCCCCTGCGTTAGGGGCAAATTAGCATTTGATGTTTTTTCGGTTCGACTGCCGGCCGGAGGCAAAAAGCCAAGAGGCGGGTCCGACGGCTGTCGGCCCCATCGAATTTTAACCGGCCCCTAATTCGCAGGTAACCGGCGCGCCTCAACTTCGAGCCCAGGTCGGTTCGCCCCGGCGGACCGCAACCGCAAACCGGGCCCTTTGCGCCCCCCTTGAAAGGAAGGCCGCCATGACCTGCAACCCCTGCCGCCGGTGTTCCCTCGTGGCCTCGGACAAGAACAACCCCACCTGCCTCAAATGCGCCAAGCGGGTGGCCTATGTCGCCCGGATCAACCGCGACCTGCACTTCGCCTCCTGCCGCTCCGAGATGGAGACGG
>JALOOS010000036.1 GCA_025454275.1 Desulfobacterales bacterium
CAGATGGTGCCGAAGGCCGGACTTGAACCGGCACGGGTCTCCCCACTACCCCCTCAAGATAGCGTGTCTACCAAGTTCCACCACTTCGGCACAAGCGATTCGGTCGGCGGCGCTCACTTGGGCGCGGCCGGGGGTTCGGGTTTGGTTTCGGGCGCGGCGGCCGGGGCCGGCACCGGGGCGGGGGCCGCCTCCGGGGCCTTGGACTCGACCGCGGGGACCGTGTCCGTCACCACCGATGCGGTCTGCCGATGGCCGGCGATGTAGGCCAGGCTCAGCGAGGTGAGCATGAAGACAATGGCCGCGACGGTGGTCGCTTTGCTTAAAAACGTGGAGGCCCCGGTGCTGCCGAAGAGCGTGCTGCTGGAGCCGCCGCCGAACACCGCCCCGATGTCCGCCCCTTTGCCGGTCTGGAGCAGCACGATCATGATCAGGGCGATGCACACGATCACGTGAATGATGATGAGGATGATGGTCACGAAAGACGCCTTTCGGGATGTCGAAAACCGATTCTAATACAGCACGATCCGTGCGAATGCCTCCGGGTTCAGGCTCGCCCCGCCGACCAGGGCTCCGTCGATGTCGGGCATGGCCATGAGCTCGGCGATGTTCTCGGGCTTGACGCTGCCGCCGTACAGGATGCGCAGACCGGCGGCCATGCCGGCCGAAAACAGGTTCGCGATCAGGGTCCGGATGAAAGCGTGGGCCTCCTCGGCCTGCTCCCGGGTGGCGGTCTTGCCGGTGCCGATGGCCCAGACGGGCTCATAGGCGATCACCAGCTCGTCGAGCTCGCTCGCAACAAAACTTTTTAGCCCTTTTCGCACCTGTTTGTCAAGGACGGAAAAGGTTTCGCCGGCGCTGCGCTCCCTTTCGGTCTCGCCGACGCAGAGGACCACCTTCAGGCCGGCCTGAAGGGCCGCCCGGACCCGGCGGTTGACGCTTTCGTTGGTCTCGCCGAAGTGCTGCCGCCTCTCGGAGTGGCCGATAATGACGTAGCGGCAACCGGCGGCGGCGAGCATCTTCGGGGAGACCTCGCCCGTGAAGGCCCCTTCGGCCTCCCAGAAAAGGTTCTGGGCCCCCAGGGCGACGCTGCTGCCGGCAAGGGCCTCGGCCGTCTTCTCCAGGGCCGTGAAGGCCGGGGCGATCATGATCTCCCGATCCGCGGCGTGCGCGACCCGCGGCAGAAAGTCACGGACATAGTCGACGGCCTCGGCGCCCGTCTTGAACATCTTCCAGTTCCCGGCGATCAGGGCTCTGCGCATAGGCATTTTCCTCTCATCCTCGATAGGTCGGGCGGGTGTGCCGCGGCCCTTTGTTGGGGCCGGGGCCGCGGACTCGGCTCAGAGTGTTTTACTCATCATCACCGCCAGGTCGGCCATGCGGGTGGAGTATCCGGTTTCGTTGTCGTACCAGGAGATCACCTTGACCAGGTTGTCGATTACGTAGGTGTTGGGCGCATCGACGATCGAGGAGAGGGCGCACCCGTTGTAGTCCGAGGAGACCAATGGGGCCTCGCTGTAGCCCAGGATGCCGGCCAGTGTCTTCTCCGAGGCCGTTTTGAGTGCGGCGTTCACGTCGGCGACGGTGACCCCGGGCTTCTCGATATCGACCACCAGGTCGACCAGGGAGACGTTCGGGGTGGGCACGCGCACGGCGAGCCCGTTCAGCTTGCCGGCGAGCTCGGGCAGGACCAGCCCCACGGCCTTGGCGGCGCCGGTGGTCGTCGGGACCATGTTCTGGGCGGCGGCGCGCGCCCGGCGCAGGTCCTTGTGGGGGAAATCGAGCAGCCGCTGGTCGCCGGTGTAGGAGTGGACCGTGGTCATCAGCCCGCGCCGGATCTTGAAGCTCTCGTGCAGCACTTTCGCGACCGGCGCGAGGCAGTTCGTGGTGCAGGAGGCGTTGGAGACGATGTGGTGCTGTTTCGGGTCGTAGCGGTCGGAGTTGACCCCCATGACGATGGTGATGTCCGGCTGGGTGGCCGGCGCCGAGATGATCACCTTGCGCGCCCCGGCGGCGAGGTGCCGCGCGGCGTCATCGCGCTTGGTGAAAAGGCCGGTGCATTCGGCGACGATGTCCACCCCCAGGCCTTTCCAGTCGAGCTTGTCCGGTTCCTTCACCGAACGGATCAGGACCGGGCGGCCCTCCACCCGGATGGAGTCCCCGTGCGCCGTCACCTCGGCCCCGAGGGTGCCGTGGACCGTGTCGTATTTCAAGAGATGCGCCATGGTGTCCGCGTTCATCAGGTCGTTGACGGCCACCACCTGGATGGCGGGGTTTTTCAACGCCGCCCGGTAGAAGACGCGGCCGATCCGGCCGAACCCGTTGATGCCGATCTTAATCGTCATAGCTCCTCCTCCTTGAGATCCCTGTGTAGTATGAGCGCCTCTTCACGACTGTTCGCGTAGTAGCCCGGCCGGGTGGCAAGGACCCGGAAACCGAATTGGCGGTAGAGCTGCAAGGCCCCGGAATTGGACGGCCTCACCTCCAGCAACACGGCCTGCGCTCCGCGCTTTACGGCCGTTTTCAGGCAGTGGTCGACCAGCTCCCGCCCCATGCCCCGGCGCCGCCAGGCAGGAGCGACGGCGATGCGGAAAACGTGCACCTCATCGGCCACCCACCGGAAAAAGATATAGGCGGCGATGCTCCCGGCCTCCGGCTCCCGGATCACAAAGCTCTCCGCCGCGGCCGCCTCCAGCTCCCCCTCGAAGGCGATCCGGCCCCACGGGGGGTCGAAGGCCTGCCGTTCGATGGTGAGCACCTCCTCCAGGTCGGAAGGCCGCAGGCGGCTCACCTCCCAGGCCGTCATGGCGCGTCCCGCTTGTTGCCTTTCAGAATGCCGCTGGCGAGCGTGATGCTCTTGCGGCCGAAGGTTTCAAGGCTGGCGGCCAGCTCGCTCAGCCCCATCCTGCCGCGCGAAGTTACGGCCTGAACCAGGATCGGCAGATTGACCCCCGAGAGCACCTCGATGCGGCCGGCTTCGAGGAACGAGAAGCTGATGTTGGAAGGGGTGCCCCCGAACATGTCGGTCAGAATGAGCACCCCGTCGTCGCGCCCCGCCTTCTTGATCCCGGCGGCGACCCGCTCCCGCAGCTTGTCGACGTTCTGGTTGATGTCGATGGAGACGGCCACAACCCCCTCCGGGCGGCTGCCAACGATGAACTCCGTCGCGTCGATCAGGGCCTCTCCCAGCCGGCTGTGCGTCACCACCACGATTCCGATCATAGGTGTCCTTCCGCTCACGGCGGCAGATGAATATCCCGGTGCTTCAGCCCGACCCGGGGCCGGCTGGCCGCGAGCCGTTCGAAAAGGTCCCGGGCGACCGCCACCGAGCGATGCCGCCCGCCGGTACAGCCGACGGCGATCGTGAGATTGGTCTTCCCTTCGCGCTCGTAGAGCGGAAGGAGGGAGCTGAGCAGTTCGGCGTATCGCGCCGAGAAGGCGCGTGCCTCCTCCGCCGCGAAGATGAACTCCCGCACCGCGGCCGCTTCCCCGTCGAGATGGGTGAGCTCCGGCACGAAATACGGGTTGGGCAGGAAGCGCACGTCCGCCACCAGGTCGGCCTCCGGCGGCAGCCCGTATTTGAAGCCGAAGGAGAGCACGGTGATCTGCATGGCGGCGAGCGGTGTTTCGCCGCGGGCGATCTCCATGATCTCGGCCTTGAGCGCATGCACGGTGAGGCGGCTCGAGTCGATGATGCGCTCGGCGTCCGCCCGCAGCGGCGCGAGCCGTTCCCGTTCCGCGCGGATGGCGGCCAGGATGCCTTCGCTTCCCGCGAGCGGGTGCTGGCGGCGGGTGGCGCTGAAGCGCTGGACCAGGACGGGCTCTTCGGCTTCCAGGAAGATGATCCGGAAGGAGAACCCCTTGCGCCGCAGCCTGGAGAGGATCGCGGCGTACTTCTCCGGGAACCTCTTTTCGCGCAGGTCCATCACGAAGGCATAGCCGCGCAGACCGGTCGTGGGGTCGATCGGCAGCTCCAGGAACTTCGGCAGCAGCTCGATCGGCAGGTTGTCGACGCAGTAGAAACCGGCGTCCTCCAGGGCCGCCAGCGCCGTGCTTTTGCCCGAACCCGAAAGCCCGGTGATGATGAAGATCGGAAGCTGTTTCACGCGCACCGGCCGGGGGTCAGAACTCTTCATCCTCATTTTGAATGATCGCCAGAATCTCCTCGCGGGTGCGGGCCTGGAGGAGCCTCTCCTTGAACTGTTCGTTCTTCAAGATGCGGGAGATGCGGGCGAGAACCTTCAAGTGCAGCCCCATCGAGCTCTCCGGCGTCACCAGCAGGAAAAAGATGTGGGCCGGCCGGCCGTCTAGGGATTCGAAATCGATGCCCCGGCGGCTCAGACCGACCCCCATGAACAGGCGGTCGATTCGCGGGATCTTGCCGTGCGGAATGCCGATCCCCCCTCCGATCCCGGTGCTGCCGAGCCTCTCCCGCTCCAGCAGCACCCGTACCAGCTCCTCCACGGCCACGCCCGATCGGTGCGCCACCGGGATCACCAGCTCCTCCAGGACCTCGGTCTTGGTCCCGGCCGTCAGGTCGGGCAGGATCGCCTCCGCATCGAGCACCTCCAGCAGTTTCATCTCCCCCCCATCGCCCGTCGGGCCGCACCTGCGCCGGCGGCCCCCCCCGGGACGCGCGCGATCAGCTGATCGGCTGGATCAGCCCGTAATGGCCGTCCCGGCGCCGGTAGAGCACGTTGATCTTCTCCGAGCGGGCGTTCGTGAAGACGATGAAATTCTCCTCGGAGAGGTCCATCTGCAGCACGGCCTCCTCCACGTCCATGGGCTTGTACTCCAGGCTTTGAACCTTGATCTCGCGCGGGCGGTCCTCCTCCGGCGTCGGCGCCGCTTCGGTGCGGATGGTGCGGGTCTGTCCCTTGGCGCTCGCCCGGCGCTCGCGGATGCGCTGCTTGCCGCGTTTGAGCTGTTTTTCGAGCTTGTCGAGCACCATGTCGATGGCCGAGTACATGTCCCCGGTCTCTTCCTTGCCGTTGATGTTCAGGCGGTCCGCATTGATGTTGACCTCGACGATATGGCGGTGCTTCTCCACCAGCAGGACGACGTCGGCCGTGGCCGGGTTGTCGAGCAGCTTGTCGAACCGGGCGAGCTTCTCACTGACATAGGATTTCAGGCTCTCGGAGGCTTCGATGTTCTTGAAGGTGACCGATGTCTGCATGGGCGACCTCCTTAAAGTTCCTTGCGCTTGTTGGACGGCAGCACCCGCATCATTTCACGGTACTTGGCCACGGTGCGCCGGGCGATGTTGATGTTGTCCTGCTTGAGCAGCCGGGCGATCTTGTCGTCGCTGTGGGGGTGCCGGGGGTCCTCGTCGGCGATGATCCGGCGGATCTTCTCCATCACGCTGGCCGAGGCGATCGCTCCGCCCTCGTCGCGCTGGATGGAGCTGTTGAAGAAGTACTTGAGCTCGAAGATTCCCTGCGGGGTGTGCGCGTACTTGTTGGTGGTGACCCGGCTGATGGTGGACTCGTGCATGCCGATGTCCTGGGCCACGTCCCGCAGGACCATCGGCTTCATGTGGGCGATCCCCTTCTCGAAGAACTCCCGCTGGAAGCGCAGGATGCTCTCCATGACGCGGTAGATGGTCTTCTGTCGCTGGTGGATGCTCTTGATCAGCCAGGCCGCCGAGCGCATCTTGTCCTGGATGTAGGTCTGGGCGTCGCTCGGCAGGCGCCGGCCGCGGCCGATCGGCCGCTTGAAGAGCGAGTTCACGCGCAGCTTGGGCAGGCCGTCGTCGTTCAGAACGATGACGAACTCATTGTCGACCTTGTGCACGTAGATGTCCGGAATGATGTATTGAGGAGGCTCCTCGCTGAACTGCCGTCCGGGGCGCGGCTCCATGTTCCGGATGACGCCGACGGCAGAGACCACCTCCTCGATGCTGACCTTGAGGGCTTTGCAGATGGCCTTGTAGTTCTTCTTCTCCAGGTGAGGCAGGTGGTCGGAGATGATCTGCGTGACGACGGTGCCGTCGAACCCCAGGTAGCGTGCCTGGATCAGCAGGCACTCGCGCAGGTCCCGGGCGCAGACGCCCACCGGGTCGAAGGTCTGCAGCAGCGCCAGCACCCGCTCCAGGTGGTCGAGGGGCATCTGGTTCTTGGCGGCGATCTCCTCGAGCGGAGCCACCAGATAGCCGTCCCGGTTGAGGTTGCCGATGATCTGGCTGGCGGCGGCTTCGTCCTCGAGGGCGGGTTTGGTCATCAGGAATTGCCAGAGCAGGTGGTCGTTCAGCGATTCCTTGCGCGTCACGAAGGCTTCGTATTTCGGTCCCTCGCGTTCCTCCGACTCGTGCGATACCCGCGACGGCGGGGTGCTGAAGTCCTCCATGAAGCCCGTCCAGTCGATCTCGTCGTGGATCTTCTCCTGGATGGTGACCTCCTGGGTGGGGGAGATCTCCGCCGGCGGGGGGTCGGGGGCCTCGCTCAACTGCTCGTCCGCCCCGGTCTCGGGGACCTCTTCCAGGACGGGGTTCTCCTCGAGCTCGCGGCGGATGGTGTCCATGAGCTCCAGGCGCGAGAGCTGCAGGAGCTTGATCGCCATCTGCAGCTGCGGGGTCATGATCAGCTGCTGGGTCAGTTTCAGTTGTTGTCGCAGTTCCAGGGCCATATTACAGCTTGAAGTTTTCTCCGAGATACGATCGGCACACCGCTTCGCTTTGCACGATCGAAGCGGGCGGCCCGGATTCGATGACGCGGCCGTCCACCATTATAAAAGCCCGATCGCACACGCACAAGGTTTCACGCACGTTGTGGTCGGATACTAGTATTCCGATCCCCCGCCGGCGCAGGTGGTCGATGATGCTCTTGATGTCGGCGACGGCCAGCGGGTCGATCCCGGCAAAGGGCTCATCCAGCAGGATGAAGGCCGGTCCGGTCGCGAGCGCCCGGGCGATCTCAAGCCGCCGGCGCTCGCCGCCGGAGAGCACGTTCGCCTTCTGTCCCGCGAGGTGGCCGATGCCCAGCTCTTCGAGCAGCTCCTGCGCCCGGCGGTCACGCTCCGCCCGCGCCAGGGGCTGCAGCTCCAGAACCGCCATCACATTCTGGCGGACGGTCAGCCGGCGGAACACCGAGTTTTCCTGGGGTAGATATCCGACGCCGGATTGGGCGCGCATATGCATAGGATATCCGGTGATATCGCGAGCGTCAAGGAATATACGCCCCTCATCCGGTCTTATCAGGCCGATAATCATATAAAAGGTGGTGGTCTTGCCGGCGCCGTTCGGCCCCAGAAGCCCCACCACCTCGCCGCTTCCAACCGTGAGGCTGACCCCGTTGACCACCCGGCGGCCCTTGTAGGACTTGAACAGATCCGATGCCTGCAGGGTGCTCATGCGCACGGCCGCCCGGTTTTCCGATTATCCATCGAAGAATTGTAGGGGCTTTGCCGCGAAAAAGCAACCTCTGTGTCGGAGCGGTGGGATGGGCGAAACCGCCCGTGCCCGCCCGTCATGGCCGAGAGGCGGGTGCGCTCCACCGCACGGACACCCGGCCGGCCGTCCCGTTCCCGGCTTTCATGTGGCCGGTGCGCGGTGAGATGACGACCCGCTCGGCGCGGACGACGGCGGAGGCGCTTTTCACCGCCGCCGGGCGACCGGTGAGGGTCAGGGTCTCGGCGGCCGGGTCATAGGTTGCCTCGGCGGCCTCGGCGGTGAGGTCCCGGGCGGCTACCGTCACATTCCCGCGTGCGACGACCCGCTCCAGGGTGACTTCCTCCCCTGTTCCGGCCGCCGCTCCGGCATCTCCGGCCGGCCGGATGTAGTGCACCGTCAGCGTATCCGCCGTGGTGGTGGTCGATTTCTGGTCGAGGCGGACGCGGCCGCTGAATTCGGCCCAGTCCCCATCCATGTCGACCCGCAACCGGTCGGATGCGATCTGCAGCGGCTCCCGGTCCGCACCGGCTGCAAGCCGTCCCGCAACCGCGCCGGCAAGTGTCATCCGGTTCCCCGGCAGGTCGACCGCCCCGGTATCGGCGGTGATCTCCCCGCGCTCGCCGGTGATGGCGACCGGCCGGTCGGAGGCGATCATCCGTTCGGCATGGGTGTAACGCACCCGTTCCGTCCGGGCCCGGTAGCGCTCGTTCCAGATCACCACGTCGTCCTCGGCCTCCATGTCGTGGCGCTCGGTGGCGACGCGGCCCTTGGCGGCCGAAAGAAAGAAGCTCTGACCCTCCCCGCGGAAAAAGGTGACGCGGGGTTCGGTCAGAAGGAACGCTTTCTCCGCCTGCAGGAACACCGCCGTGCGGGCGTTCAGGAGCCATTCGGTGACCCCGTCGCGGGCGGCGGTCTGCTGGAGCCCGTCGATCACAAGGGCGCCGGTGTCTCCGCCCGCAGCCGGCACCGCCGCCGGAGGGGCCGCCAACCGCCGCACGCCGAGCACCACCAGCGCCGTCGTTCCGAGAGCGATCGCCAGCAGGATGGATCCGATCACGAACAGGCGTTTGTTGCGGCTCGCCCGAAAGGGAGCCGCCGGCATGAGCGTATCTTGTCGCATGTGAAAATGTCCGTTTCCTGACCTCGCCCTGAATCTCTTGCCGGTGGTCCCGTTCGCCGCACGCGTCGGCGGCGACTGCGCCTCCGCCTGCCGGGAGGATAACGATCCGTCCGTTTGAGCCCCCTCCCGCCGGTCGGAGGCGCGCGCGGACCCTGGGGGTCACCTAACCAGCGGCTGCGGGAATGTCAAGCCGGCCACGCTCAGGTCGTCCTACTCCCGTACGGGATCCATCTGCCGCGGAGTGAGGGCCGGCCGCGGGGCAAGGGGCGGAATACGGCGCTCGATCCAGTTGACTTAAGCAGGATGAATTGATAAGCAAATCTGATTTCATTCAGACACCTGCGTTGAGCCGGGCGGCCGTTGCATCGAGGAGCGCCGACCCGGGAAGTGGAAAGGACCATTTTCAATGGAAACCCCTCGGCGGATTCGCTCCAGCTGGCCGCTCGGCCTCGGCGTGCTGCTGGTGGCGGGCCTGGCGGCGGCGCTGCTCTGGTTTGCCGCCGGGCGGATGGAAGGCGAGGGGCCCGTGCTCGCCCTGGAGGCGGCCGCGCCGCTGCCCATCGGAAAATCAAGCGAACTCTCCCTGGTGATCGAGGACGCCCAAAGCGGCTTAAGGTCCCTGAAGGCCGCCTTGAACAAGGACGGCAAGGAGTTCTCACTGGCGGCGGTCGACTTTCCCGCCGCCGGGTTTCTCGGCACGCAAGGGCCGCGCCGCGAGACGATTAGACTCGCCATCGAACCGGCCGCGCTGGGAGTAACCGACGGGCCGGCGACGCTCACCTTCTCCATTCGGGACCGTTCCTGGCGCAACTGGGGGCACGGCAATGTGACCCGGATCGAAAAGGAGGTGATCGTCGACACTCGCCCCCCGGTGATCGAGACCTTCACCCAACAGAACTACCTCAACCTGGGCGGGGCGGGGGTCGCCGTCTACCGGCTCTCCGAAGCCTGCCCCGTGAGCGGCGTGCGCGTGGGCGACACCCTCTACCCGGGAATGAGCGGCTTCTATACCGACCGATCCGTTCACATCGCCTTCTTCGCCATCGCTCATGACCTGCCGGCCGGCGCCGCGATCGTGCTGGAAGCGACGGATGCGGCCGGAAACGCCGCCCGGGTGCGGTTCCCCCACCAGTTGCGCCGCAAAACGTTCAAAAAGGACCGGCTTGCGGTCAGCGACGGCTTCATCCAGCAGATCCTCCCCGGGCTGCAGCAC
>JALOOS010000274.1 GCA_025454275.1 Desulfobacterales bacterium
CACCACGAAGACCAGCTCGGCGAGCGCCCCGCCCGGTATCCGCAGGTAGCGTCCTTCGGCGATGATCCGGCCCTTGCCTTCCTCGCCCACCAGGCCGACAATGGACATGTCCCTGCTCCAGTCCACATTCACGTATTCCTGCATTTTGGTGTGCGGCATGCTCCTGACAGAATGGAAATAGCGCGCGTAGGTGGCCTCCTCCGAGAACCGGTAGAACAGATGGCGCATGCCTTCCTCATCGGAGGGTTTGATGGGCCGGAAGCGGACCTTCAGGCCTTCTTTAAAAATGTGCGTGGCGCCGATGTGCTGGGGGTAGAGCCGGGCGCTGGCCTCCAGAAAAATCTGGTCGGGATAAAGGAAGTTGCGGGCCTTGGCCTCGCGCACCAGCCAGGCCCGGTCATCCGGATGCGCCACCTCGATCAGCGCCTGGGCCCGCTCGCGCACGGTGCGGCCTTCCAGGTGGGCGACACCGTGCTCGGTAACGACCGTGCTCACCGACTCGTACAGCCCGAACTGGTTGGGCAAATCGGCGATGGTGGGCCGGATGTTGGAGCGGCCTTTCAGGTCGCGGCTGGTGAGCGCGAAAATGGAACGCCCTCCCTCCGACAGGGTCGACCCGGCGGAGAAATCCACGATCTCGGAAGGTCCGGTCGCCACGTTGCCCTTCCCCGCATGCAGCCCCACCCGACCGTAGAGGTCGACCCGGCGGGCGGCGATGACGGTTACGAACTGACGGTTGCGGCCGATGATCAGCGGGTTGAATACCTTGTCGATGCGCTGGAACTCGACCAAGGGGTTGTGGTCGAGCCACGCAAACAGCTCCGGTGTGCCGAAGGCATACGAGGTGAGGGATTTGCCCCGGTAGCTTTCCTTGCGGCGGTTTGTGACCGCTCCGGACTTGATCAATTCCATCAGCGGATCCGTGAAGAAGGGCGAGTGAACGCCGAGATGCCTCTTGGGTTTCAGGTGGCGGGCCAGGGCTTCGTAAAGCGGCCCGATGGAAAAGGCGAGGCAGCTCCCGTCCTCGACCAGCGCGGCGGCATTCTGGGCCGCGCGATCCAGGGCGTCATCCACTTGCCAGCGTTCGAAATACAGCGGATCGTCTTCGGCCAGGACCAGATGGTCGAATTCGGAGGCGGGGATGAACGTGTCGCCAAAGGTTCGGGGAACTTTGGGGTTGATCTCGCCTATGGTGACCGCCGCTTTTTCCATCGCCTCCCAGGCCACATCCACCGACACGCCCAGGCTGCAATAGCCGGCTTCGTTCGGGGGGGTGATCTGGACGATGGCCATGTCTAAGGGGATCTGGCCGGAGGAAATCAGCCCCGCGATTTTTTGAAACCGGCTGGGCACCAGATCGACCTGCCCGTTTTCAATGGCCCTATCGGCCGCCCAGCCGGTGAAAAAGGTTTTCAAGCGAAAGTTCTGAGACTTGAGCGCTTCCAGCGAGATCGCGTCGCCGAAGCTGACCAACTGGACGAGCTCCAGGTCCTCCAGGTTCTTCTCCCGCGAGCGCATGATGTGCCGCACCATGGTGCGGGGTTCCGCCACCCCCGTGCTCAAAAAAATGCTCATTCCCGGCTTGATTTTCTTGAGCACGGCATCGGGCGAAACGGTCAGTGAGCTCCAGCTGGGCCGATTGGTTTTCATCGGGCATTGTCCCCTGCGTCCCCGGTCTCAGCGACCGGAAGGCCTTGGTAGCGCGTCTCGGGCCTCAACCGGCATTGCCGGTTCGATGAAACGGTCGGGACGGGCGATTTGAGTCGACGGAGATCGGGTTTAATGCACGCGCTGAAAAAACGACCAGGGCGAGCCCCTGGATGCAAGCGGCAGGAGGCCGGAAACAGGTGGACAGGGACCACCGGGCGGGAAACCGCTTGGCGAACACAGGACGGGAATCCGGGTCCGGCCGAGCATATCGAGTTGCCTGATGACCCCTACCATAAGCCCGCCGGCCAAAAAAAGCAATCGGGGCGGCGCCCCAACCGGGCCGTGCTCCGAACGGGCTCAGCCGCCTTCCATCGGCGGGAAGAGGGTGACCTCGTCGTCGCCGTGCAGGCGCATGCCGGCCTGCGCGCGGCGGCCGTTGACGAGCAGGACGGCCTCGATGGCCGGCGGGATCCCGAGCGCGGCGAGCACATCGGCGACGGTCGCACCGTCGGCCAAGGTCAGCTCATGGGAGGTGGCGCCAGCCGGCGCGTAGTCGCGCAGGTTGGCGAAAAGAGCCACGCGCACCTTCACTGCAGCCCCAGATCCGCGATCTTGTCCGCGCTCGGGACGCCGTCCGGGCTCCAGCCCCGCAGCGCGTAATAGGGCTGCAGCATCTCCTCCAGACGGCACACCATGCCTTTGGCCGGCCCGAGGGGCATGGGCTCGTGCGTGATGCGGCGGGGGAGGCTGTCGTCCCGGCGGGTGAAGCCCGCGGCGAGCAGGTAGAGCCGTTCGGCGTTGAAGATGCGCTCGCCGATCGTCTCCACCTCCTCCGGTGTATAACCCGCGCCGGTCGCGGCGTTGAGCAGCTCGGTGATGCCGGTCGGCTTGACCATCAGGTTCTGCTCCACCAGGTAGCGCACGCTGAAGAAAACGCACAGGCCGGCCGCGTCGATCACGCAGAAGAGGTCTTGCCACTTGGCCACCAGCGGCGGTTTGTCCTCCCAGGTGTGCGGGTCGGCGGCGACCGGCACGCCCAGGAGCTCGAAGTAAGCCGGGTCGCCGCGCATGTGCGAGCCGCCGATGGGGGAGGTGGCGTAGGCCAGCCCCATGCCCTGCTCGCCGCGCGGGTCGTAGCCCGCGAAGTCCAGCCCCTTGGCCACCATGGCGAGCTCCGGGTGCCCGCAGCGGGTCGCCAGGCGCAGGCTGCCCTCGGCCAGGAGCTCGCCGAACCCCTCGCGGCGGGCGGTCATCCGGGTGAGCCGGACCAGGGCCTCGCCGTCGCCCCAGTGGAGCGGCATGCCGGTTTCGGATTCCTTCAGGAAGCCCTTCTCGTAGAGCTCCATGGCGCAGGCGATGGTCGACCCCATGCTGATGGTGTCGAGGCCCAGCTCGTTGCACTCGTAGTTCGCCTTGGTGAGGGCCGCGAGGTCGTCCACCCCGCAGTCCGAGCCGAGGGCGTAGACGGTTTCGTACTCCGGTCCCTCGCCCTCGCCCCGGTAGGGACCGTCGGGGATGCGGGTCACGCGG
>JALOOS010000003.1 GCA_025454275.1 Desulfobacterales bacterium
GCCGCTGTTGACCGTGCCGACGATGAGGTCCACGTTCTCCTTCAGCACCAGCTCCTTGGCCATGTTGAGGCCGATGTCCACCTTGAACTTGTCGTCGCGGGTGACATACTCGATCTTGCCCCCCAGGACCCCCTTCTGGTTGATCTCCTCCACGGCCATTTTAAAACCGTTGAGAGCGTCGTTGCCGAAGACGGCCGGCGGCCCGCTGTAGGTGTCGACAATGCCGACCTTGATGTTGCGGGCGTCGGCAGCGGCCGGGGCGAGCCCCGCCAGGGCGCCGGCGACCAGAACCAGGAGCAGACCGACCGACAACAACCGTTCCCTTTTCATCGAAGTCCTCCCTTCCGTTGTGGGTGGTGAAGCGGCCGGCCGCAGCGGCGCGGCCGGGCGACGAGCGGGCGTATGCCGCCGAAACAAGCCATTTTTCCTAATAAGGAAGCCCATCGAAGTCAAGAAATAAGTTGAAATTTGGCGCCGCCTCATTTAAGAGAGGCAAAATCAACGAGCATTACCTGAAGCTGGAGGCCTCCTATCTCTTCTCGGACATCGCCAAACGCGTGGCGGCCTTCCAAAAGGCCCATCCGGGCAAAGAGCTCATCAAGCTCGGCATCGGGGACGTGACCCGGCCCCTGCCGGAGGTCTGCATCCAGGCCTTCCACCGGGCGGTGGATGAGATGGCCCAGGCCGCCACCTTCCGGGGCTACGGGCCGGAGCAGGGCTATGAGTTTCTGCGCGAGAAGATCGCGCGCCACGACTTCCAGGCGCGCGGGGCGCAGATCGGAGCCGATGAGATCTTCGTGAGCGACGGGGCCAAATGCGACAACGGCAACATCCAGGAAATCTTCGCCACCGACATCACCGTGGCGATCCCCGATCCGGTCTATCCCGTCTACCTGGACACCAACGTCATGGCCGGCCGTACCGGGGCGTTCGTGAACGGCCGCTACCAGGGGGTGGTCTACCTGGACGCCACCCGCGCGAACGGCTTCGTCCCGGCCCTGCCCGGCACCCGGGCGGATCTGGTCTACCTCTGCTTCCCCAACAACCCCACCGGGGCCACGATCGGCAGGGCGCAGCTGAAGCAATGGGTGGACTACGCACGCGAGAACCGGGCCATCCTCCTCTACGATGCGGCCTACGAGGTTTTCATCCGCGACCCGAGCCTGCCGCACACGATTTACGAGATCGAGGGGGCGCGGGAGGTGGCGATCGAGTTCCGCAGCTTCTCCAAGATGGCCGGCTTCACCGGCACCCGCTGCGCCTACTCGGTGGTGCCCAAGGCCTGCACGGCCTACACGGCGGCAGGGGAGCCTCAGCCGGTGCACGCCCTCTGGCACCGCCGCCACACGACCAAGTTCAACGGGGTCTCCTACCCCGTGCAGCGCGCGGCCGAGGCGGTGTACAGCCCCGAGGGGGGCGACCAGTGCCGCGCGCTCGCCGACTACTACCTGCGCAATGCCGCGCTGATCCGGCGCGAGGTGACGGACCTGGGCTATGAGTGCATCGGCGGGGAGAACTCCCCCTACATCTGGGTGGACACCCGGATGGATTCCTGGAAATTCTTCGACCGGCTGCTGGAGCAGGCCCACGTGGTATGCACGCCGGGGGTGGGGTTCGGCCGCTGCGGCGCGGGCTATGTCCGCATCAGCGCGTTCAACGACCACGAGAAAGTGCAGCAGGCCCTGGAGCGCATGCGCCGCACCTTGAAGCGATGAGACCGGCGCAGGGTATCTGCCGCGCCCGGCCGGGAATGTCCACATACGAAGGGCGGTTGCCGCAACGGCAAACCGCCCTTAGTATCTACCTGTCGGCAGGATCAGATGGCATCCTTGAATTTCTTGCCGGCCTTGAACTTGACGACGGTCGCCGCCTTGATCTTGATCTCGGCGCCGGTCTGAGGGTTGCGGCCCGTGCGGGCCTTGCGCCGCCCCTTGGAGAAGGTGCCGAACCCGACCAGGGTGACCTTGCCCTCTTTTTTCTTGAGGCCCTTGACGATCCCGTCGATAAAGGAATCCAGGGCCGCACCGGCGGCGCTTTTGGAAATGCCGGCGTCCTTCGCCATGGCCTCGATTAAATCCGCTTTCGTCATTGTGACCTCCTTGTATCGGTGATGGGGGGTGCCCCCCGTGCGGTGACGAGTGATAAGCGAATATAGAGAACCCGTGCCATTGTCAATAGGAATGTTGCAGCGAGCGTACCGTATCGTCCGCTGGGCGGTCGTCGTCTTGGTTCTTCTTTATGCCGCGGCCGCACGGCCCGCTGCGGCCGGCGCCCTGGAGGAACCGGCCGAAGCATCCCGTAACAGCATCGCCGCCGCGATCCGCATCTTGAAGGACCCGGCTTATCAGGGGGCGGATCAGAAGCGCCTCCAACGGGAGCGGCTGTTTGCGGAGCTCACGCAATGGTTCGATTTCGCCGAGTTCTCCAAACGGGTGCTGGCGGATAAATGGAAATCCTTCACCCCGCGGGAACAGGCGGAGTTTGTTGATGCCTTTGCACGCTTTCTGGGAATGTACTACCTGGGCGAGCTCCAGAAACGCTACACCGATGAGCGCGTCCGGATCGAATCCCAGGAGATCATCAGCCCCGCGCGGGCCCGGGTGAGTGCGACCCTGGTGTGGATGGAACGGGCCATCCCCGTCGAGATCCGCAAGCTCAAGTCCCGGGGGCGCTGGCGGGCCTACGACCTGAGCGTTTTCGGCATCAGCGCGGTGCAGATCTACCGGGCCCAGCTGGCCGACATCCTGCGCACCCGCTCCCCGGCCGACGTGATCGCACTCGTCAGATCCCGCACCGAGGAATAAGATCCCGCCTAGTCCCCGAGCCGGGTTTTAAACGCATCGATCGCCTCGCGCAGCATGCGCCGGATGAACACCTCTTTGTCGCCGGCGGTAAGGCGTGAAAATTCGGCAAACGCGGGATGGGCCGCGTTCAACTGCGGCGGGACCGCGCGGGCATGCTGCTTGGCGGCATCGAAGGCCCGCACCATCTCGATCAGGCCGAGCTCCCGCCCCCGGAACTCCCGGAGCCACCCCAGGCGGTGCATCATTTCAAAGCGGACCTGATCGGCGAGCAGGAGGTGGATATCCACCACCCGCATCTGCTCCTCGTTGGCGAGGTAGTAAAACTTGGCCCCCGGCCCCAGATCGAGCGTGCCCATGATGAACTCGTAGAAGGCGAGCGAGCTGTTCTCCCCGGGCTGCGCCAGGAAAAAAAGCGTGCGGTCGGAGAGGTCGCACACCCGGGTGGCGACACCGTAGGTTTCGCCGAACCGCCGGCACCAGGCGCCGTAGCTTTTCTGCTCGATGCTCCGGTCACGGAAGGATTTCAGGTCCACGATCTTGGACATGATCGCCTCGCTCGTTCCGCCCCAGGCGCATTCCGATCAACCCCAGTTCGAAGAGCATATAGAGCGGCACGGCCATCAGGGCGAGATTGAACGCATCCGGCGTGGGGGTCAGCACGGCGGCGATGATGGTGATGGCGAGAAGGGCGTAGCGCCGGTTGCGCGCGAGCGCCTGGTAGCCGACCAGCCCCAGGCGGCCGGCCAGGATCATGGCAAGCGGCAGCTCGAAAATGATCCCGAACCCGAAGAGAAACAACAGGCAGAAAGCGGCAAATTTGCGCACCGAGATGATGGCCTCGATGTGCGGTCCCTGGAACTCGAGCAGGAACCCGACCCCGTAGGGCAGGGAGATGTTCAGGCAGAAGATCACGCCGGCGTAGAAAAGGAGCACCGAGGCCAGCCAGAAGCCCCGCACCATGCGGTGGGTCAGCGCCGGAAACAAGGGCTGCACCCCGGAAAGGACGGCGTAGAGAATGTAGGGCATGCTCACGAAGATGCCGAAGGCGAGGGCGATGTTCAGAAATGTGAAGAAGGTTTCCGGGATGCCGTAGGCCGCCAGGGTGACCCCGGTCCG
This sequence comes from Desulfobacterales bacterium, assembly GCA_025454275.1. Classification (GTDB taxonomy): domain Bacteria; phylum Desulfobacterota; class Desulfobacteria; order Desulfobacterales; family SpSt-501; genus SpSt-501. The sequence continues at coordinate 3,921 of JALOOS010000003.1, forward strand.
CTGCTGCAGGTATCTCAGCATCGGCTCGGCCAGGAAAAAGCCGGCGACGGCGGAGACGAGCACGACCGCCCCGATCCGGATGAAGGAGCGGCGCAGGGCCGCCAGGGTCCGATAGACCTTGTCCGTCGGATCGGATGCCGCGCTCGGGGGATCGCCGCCGGCCGGTGGGATGCGATGGTTGTCCAGGGCGGAGGTGCCCGTCATGACCCGGTTGCTCCTTCTGTCGCAGGGAGGGCGGCGGTCAATGGGCCGTGCGGCCGCCCCGATCCAGGCTGCGGTACTGGATCGCCTCGGAGATATGCGCCACGCCGATGTCGGCCGCGCCCGCCAGATCCGCGATCGTGCGGGCGATCTTGAGCAGGCGATTGAAGGCCCGGGCGGAGAGCCCGAGCCGGTCGATGGCCGTCTCGAGCAGGCGCCGCGAGGCCTCGTCAATGGCGCAGAAGCTGCGAATGTGCCGGCTGCTCATCTGGGCGTTGCAGAAAATCCGGGCGCGCGCAAACCGCGCGGCCTGAAGACCCCGGGCGGCCATCACCCGGGCGCGGATGACGGAGGAGGTCTCGGCGGCGGCATCCTCCACCAGCTCCCGGTAAGGAACGGCCGGGACGTCCACGTGGATGTCGATCCGATCGAGCAGCGGGCCCGAGATCCGCGCGCGGTAGCGGTGGATCAGCGCCGCGGTGCAGCGGCAGGGATGCGTCCGGTCCCCGTAGTAACCGCAGGGGCATGGATTCATTGCCGCCACCAGCATGAAGCTCGCCGGGTAGGTCAGGGCGGAGGCGGCGCGGGAGATGGTCACCCGCCGGTCTTCAAGCGGCTGCCGCAGCACTTCCAGCACGTGTTTCTTGAACTCGGGCAGCTCGTCCAGGAACAACACCCCGTGGTGCGCCAAGCTCACCTCGCCGGGCCGCGGGAGATGGCCCCCGCCGATCAGGCCCGCATCCGAAATCGTATGGTGCGGGGAGCGAAACGGGCGTCGGGTGATCAGCGCCCGGCCCTCCGGCAGCAGGCCGACGACGCTGAAGACCTTGGTCGTCTCGATGGCCTCCTCGAAGGTGAGCGGGGGCAGAATGGTCGGCAGCCGTTTCGCCAGCATGGTCTTGCCGGAGCCGGGGGGGCCGATCATGATGAGGTTGTGGCCGCCGGCGGCCGCGATTTCCAGCGCCCGCTTGGCATGCGCCTGCCCGCACACGTCGGCATAATCCGCATCGAAGCCGCCCTCTTTCTCGAAGAGCCCGGCAAGATCCGACCGCTGCGGTTCGATGGCCACATCGCCCCGCAGGAACCCCACCACCTGGGAGAGGCTCTGCACCGGCAGCACCTTGATGTCACGGACGACCGCGGCCTCTGCGCCGTTTTCCTGCGGGACGATGATCGCCGGGTGGCCGGCCCGGCGCGCCGCCATGGCCATGGGCAGGGAGCCCCGCACCGGCTTCACCCGGCCGTCCAGCGACAGCTCGCCCAGCACCAGGTAAGGTGCGATCCGCTCGGGGGGCACGCAGCCGGTGGCGGCGAGGATCCCCAGGGCGATGGGCAGGTCGAACCCGGTGCCCTCCTTCTTGATGTCGGCCGGGGCCAGGTTGACGGTGATCCGGTCGTCCGGAAAGCGATAGCCGGAATTGCTGATGGCCGATTTTACCCGCTCCTTGCTCTCTTTGACGGACGCCTCGGGCAGGCCGACGGTGGAAAAACTGGGCAACCCCGAGCTGATGTCGACCTCCACCTCCACCCGGTACGCATCAATCCCCAGGACCGCGCTGCTCAGTACCTTGGCAAGCACAAGGGCCTCCCTGAAAATTCCCGCAACGCACGCCGCTGCCGACCGGCACGGCGCCGGATCATAGCAGAAGCCTCCAGCCCCGGCAATCCCCGCCGGTCCGCCCCGTTTGCATTATCACGCCCGATCGGATAAAAGAATCCTGTTCCGTCACCTTCACGGTGAAGAGAGGTGGTTCGACCGCAATGCCCGCCCCTGTGATGTTCAGACTCGCCGGCACCCTGTTCATGTGTCTTCTCCTGATGGCCCCCCCTGCAGCGGATGCATCGCCGGCAGCGCTGAGGGACCTCACGGTGGCGATCAGCCCCGATGCGCTGCTTCTGCACGGCCAGGTGCAGGGCGCCTTCACCGACGAGCTGCGCCAGAGCATCCTGGCCGGCACCCCCACCCTCTTTCTGTTCCGCATCGTGTTCAAGCAGGTCAAGGGCCTGTGGCCGGATGAAACGTTGGCGGACATTGAAATCGCCCAGACGATCCGCTACGACGACAGCCGCAGGGAGTTTGTTGTCCGGCGCTCTTACGAGAGCGAGCCCAGGGTCACCCGCTCCTTCGAGGAGGCCCAGGCCTGGGTGAGCCGTATCGACGGGGTCAAAATCACGCCCTTGGACCGAATCAGCCGGGGGCTCGAGTATCAGCTGAGAGTCAAGGCGGTGGCGGGCAAACGCGGCCTGCCTTTAGGGCTCCACCACGCGCTTTTTTTCATGTCTTTCTGGCGGATCGAAACAGACTGGGTCATCATCGATTTCATCTTTTAAGCATGGGGCTGCGAATCATCGCCGGGGAATTGCGGGGACGCCGGCTGGCCGCCGTGCCGGGTCTCAGCACGCGGCCCACGGCCGACCGCACCCGCGAGTCGATCTTCAACATTCTGGGAGAGACCGTGCGCGGTGCGCAGGTACTCGACCTGTTCGCAGGGACCGGCGCCTATGGGATCGAGGCGCTCAGCCGCGGCGCCGCCACGGCCGTCTTTGTCGACATCGCCGGGCCGGCGCTGAAAGTGCTGGCTGCCAATCTCGCCGCCTGCCGTCTGGAAGCACGCGCCCGGGTGATCCGCTGGGATGCCGGCCGGGATTTGAACTGCCTGCGGAGCGGCGCAGCGCTCTTTCAGCTGGTCTTTATTGACCCGCCCTATCATGCGGGGCTGGTGGCACCCGCCCTCCGGAATTTGGAGAGCGCACGGTGCCTCGCACCCGGTGCGCGGATCGTGGTGGAACAAGCGGGTGATGCGCCGCTCATCGCCGCAGCCGCGTTTGCCCTCCGGGATGAGCGCCGCTACGGCAGGACCCGGGTCTCGTTTCTGGTGTGGGGCGCATCCTGATGGGTGGCCATGGGGTTATCAGACCAGTTCTAATTTAATTGCCGGAGCCGGCGGCCGTGTGGTAGTAACCCATGGTCCGGCCGGACGCAGTGGAGGTCGACCACGGCTTTTCGAGGAGGCTGCCGCATGGAACACGTCGCCATCTATCCCGGGTCGTTCGACCCGGTCACCAACGGCCACCTGGATCTGATCCACCGCGGACTGAAAATTTTCGACCGGATCATCGTGGCGATCCTGAAGAACCCCAAGAAGCAGTTTCTCTTCACCCTCGACGAACGCCTGGAGATGCTCCGGGCCAGCCTGAACGGCGCTCCCCACGTGGAGGTGGACGCCTTCGACGGGCTCCTCGTCGACTATGCCGCCCAGCGCGGCGCCAGCGCTGTCCTGCGCGGCCTGCGAGCCCTTTCCGATTTCGAGTATGAATTTCAGATGGCCTTGATGAACCGCCGCCTGAACCGGGAGATCCAGACCGTCTTTCTCATGACCGGGATGCGCTGGATCTACACGAGCTCCTCCATCATCAAGGAGGCCGCCCAGTTCGGGGGGGACGTCAAAGGGATGGTGCCGGCGGTCGTCAACGAAAGGCTCGTCGCCAAATTCTCCCGACCGGCCGACCGGCGTTGAAACAGGGCTTCAACCGCATGGACCTCTGGCAGCTCCACGTGTTCTGTAAAGTGGTGGAGACGAAAAGTTTCTCCACAGCCGCCCGGATCGTCCACCTTTCCCAGCCGACGGTCAGCAGCCACATCCAGGATCTCGAAGCCCATTTCGGATGCCGCCTGATCGACCGCCTTTCCCGGCAGGCCGTCCCCACCGCCGCCGGACGCCTGCTTCACGGGTACGCCCGCCGGATGCTGGCGTTGCGGGAGGAGGCCGAATCGGCGATGTCCAAGCACCAGGGGCGGATGCAGGGCGAGCTCGTCATCGGAGGCAGCACGATCCCCGGGGGCTACCTCCTGCCGGCCGTATTGGGGGTTTTCAAAGAGCGCTATCCGGAGGTCAGCGTCCGCCTGCACATCGAGGATACGGGCGGCATCGTCGCCGGAATTCTTGCCGGAACCCTGGAAGTGGGCGTGGTCGGCGCAGAGGTAAAAAACCGCAGCATCGTCCAGGAGAAGGTGCTGAACGATCACATGAAGCTGATCGTCCCGGCCGGGCATCCGTGGGCGGGAAAAAAGAAGGTGCCGCTCGCCGCCCTGCTCGCCGAACCGTTCATCGTACGCGAGCGTGGTTCCGGAACCCTGACCTCCCTTCAGGAGCGCCTGGCCCGGATCGGCCATGGCCTTGAAGAGTTCCATGTCGTCGCGGAAATGGGCAGCACCGAAGCGATCCGACATGCCGTGAAGAGCGGGATGGGCGTCTCGATCATGTCCACCCTGGCGGTGGGCAACGAACTCGCGAGCGGCGGCCTGTGGGCGCTGGCAGTTGAAGGGCTGGACCTGAACCGCAGCTTCTACCTGACGCGCCACCGCCAGCGCAGCCTCTCCCCTCTCGGCGAGGCCTTCATCGACGTATTGAAAAAAGCGCTCAACAGGTGATGATACGGTTTCTACGCCTCTTTCCAGCCCTGCTCCCCCACCAGCTTAACGAAGCGGCAGCCGCCTAAATCGGTGCGCCGGATCCCGTGCGCCTCCTTGGTGACCCGCACAAGCTCCTGCGTATGCTGTCCGCCGACCGGGGCCACCAGCCGCCCTCCGGGCGCCAGCTGCGCGATAAGGCTCTCGGGGACCTCCGGGGCTCCGGCCGTAACGATGATGGCATCAAAGGGGCTCTCTTCCTCCCAGCCCTTGGAGCCGTCCCCGTAGCGCGTGACGATGTTGTAGAGGCGCATTTCGTCGAACAGACGCCGGGCCGAGAGGTAGAGTGCGCGGATACGCTCGATCGTAAAGACCCGGTAGGCGATCTCGGCCAGAACCGCCGCCTGATACCCGGACCCGGTGCCGATTTCAAGAACCCGATCGTTCCTGGTCAAGGCAAGCGCCTGGGTCATTTCGGCCACGATATAGGGCTGGGAGATGGTCTGCTGCTCGCCGATCGGCAGGGGGAAATCGCCGTAGGCCTGTTCCCGCAAGGCCTCGCTGACGAAGAGATGCCGGGGCACCTTGCGCAGGGCGGCCAGCACCGCCGGATCCCTGACGCCGCGCGCCTCGATCTGCTGGCGGACCATTTCGTCCCGCAATCGGCGGTATTTGGGTGATTCGGTGTCCACAGCAGCCGTCAAAGACTCCTGAAGCCCCGATCGGTGCGGGCTTCAGATTTTGTAGATGGTCCGTTTATTCGTGATGATGATGTCCACATGCTTGTCATGCGGCTCCGTGGGGATCTGGGAGACGATCTGCTCCTCGAAGGCCAGGGCCACTTTGCGCGTGGTGATGGGGAGCTCGGGGAGGAACCGGTCGTAATACCCCTGGCCGGAGCCGATGCGGAGACCCTTTTCATCGAACGCCCAACCGGGGATGATGGCAATGTCGATGCGCTGCAGGGGCACGGGCTTGCAACGGGCCGGATCCGGCTCCAGGACCCCGCGCGGCCCCGGGGTCAGATCTTTGTCGGGGTTGTCCACTTTCCAGGTCGTAACCCCTCGCCCCTCGGGCGCAAACGCCGGCAGCGCGAGGATCTTGTTCAGCTCCAGGGTGCGGCGGAGGATCTCCTGCGTCCGCACCTCGTACGGACCCGCCATGTAAAGCAGGGCGATACGCGCTTCGAGAAAGTTGGCGAAATCGCACAGCCGGCTCTCGATGGCCCGGATCTTCTCGGTGCGCTGCTTTTCCGTCAGGGCGCCCAGTTTTTTGATGATCTCCTTGCGGAGTTGATCTTTGGCGGAACGGATTTCCTCCATGCCCCCTCCAGTCGTGCGAATTCAGATCAACGCAGGCGATAGCCATTGACTATGCCCGTGGGTGCGTGTAAAAAAAATAGACGGCAGAGCAAGTCAGGCAGGAAGCAACCTGTTAAATTAATTATTATAATGCAATCATGCTGGAAATCAAGTTCGTTCGACAGAATTTGGAAGCGGTAGAGGCGGCGCTGGCCGACCGCGGGCAGAGCGCCGATCTGACCGCTTTCAAAGCAATGGATGAGACGCATCGCGGCCTGCTCCAGGAAAGCGAGTCGCTGCGCCACCGGCGCAACGTGGTCTCCGAGGAGATCGCCCGGCTCAAGAAGGCCGGGAGGCCGGCCGAGGCGCTCATGGAGGAGATGCGCGCCGTCGCCGTGCGGATCAAGGAGCTGGAAAAGGCACAGTCCGAGACGCAGGAGGCGTTGAGCGCCATCCTGATGGCTGTCCCCAATCTGCCCCATCCATCGGTTCCGAAGGGCCGGGACAGCTCCGACAACCCCGTGGCGAAGACCTGGGGCACGCCCCCGGCCTTCGATTTCACACCCCAGGCCCATTGGGAGATCGGGTCGGGATTGAACATCCTGGACTTCGAACGCGCCACCCGCATCACCGGCGCCCGCTTCCCGCTCTATTTCGGGGCCGGTGCGCAGCTCGAGCGGGCCCTGATCAACTTCATGCTGGACCTGCACACCCGTGCGCACGGCTACCGGGAGGTGCTGCCCCCCTTCATGGTGAACCGGGCCTCCATGACCGCCACGGGGCAGCTGCCCAAATTCGAACAGGACCTCTTCAAACTGGAGCAGTGGGACTACTTCCTGATTCCCACCGCCGAAGTTCCCGTCACCAATATTCACCGCTCCGAGATCCTGGAAGAATCCGCACTGCCGATCTGCTACACCGCCTACACCCCCTGTTTTCGGTCGGAGGCCGGCTCCTACGGCAAAGACACCCGCGGCCTGATCCGCCAGCATCAGTTCAACAAGGTGGAGCTGGTGAAGTTCTGCACCCCGGAAACCTCCTACGCGGAGCTCGAAAGCCTCCTCGCCCAGGCCGAGGCCGTCCTGGTCCAGCTCGAGCTGCCCTACCGGGTGGTCCTGCTCTGCACGGGGGACATGGGGTTTGCGGCGGCCAAGACCTACGACATCGAGGTCTGGATGCCGGCCCAGGGGGTCTACCGGGAGATATCTTCCTGCAGCAATTTCGAGGATTTTCAGGCGCGGCGGGCCGACATCCGCTTCCGCCGCAAGGGAAAAAAGGGCACCGAACTGGTCCACACCTTGAACGGCTCCGGGCTCGCCGTGGGGCGCACCCTGGCGGCAATTCTGGAAAACCGCCAGCGGCCCGACGGCTCGGTCGACATCCCGCCGGCCTTGAGAACCTATCTGGGCGGGATGAAAGAGATCCGGCCGTGAGATTCGAAGAATTCCCCCTCGACATCCGGTCCCGTCTGATGCCCGCACACGCCGGCCGGATGGTCTACCGCTGCCTGGGATGCGGGGGATGCTTCGGCATCGACCAGCTGCTCTACGTCTGCCCCGAATGCCGCCAGGTGCTCCTGATCGAGGACGAGCAGAGCAGTCGCCTGCGGGAGACCCCCGGCGAGCTGTGGCGGCGGATCTTCGATTTCCGCCGGATGCTCAACCTGCCCGCCCTCAAGGGGATCTACCGCTACCACGAATTCATCGGCCCGGCGATCCCGCTCGACGCCGTGGTCTATCTGGGGGAGGGGCACACTCCCCTTGTCGCGGCCAACCGGCCGCTGCGCGACCGGGCCGGAATGGATATCTACTTCAAAAACGACGGCCAGAACCCAAGCGCCTCGTTCAAAGACCGGGGGATGGCCAGTGCGCTGAGCGCCATCAACGCCATGATCCGGCGCGGCGTTATCGATGAGGTGCTGGCGGTCTGCGCCTCCACGGGCGACACCTCGGCCGCCGCGGCCCTTTACGGTGCGTACCTGGCGCCCCGGATCAAGTCCGCCGTACTCCTGCCCCACGGCAAGGTGACCCCGCAGCAGCTGAGCCAACCGCTCGGCAGCGGTGCAGCCGTTTTCGAGATTCCGGGCGTTTTCGACGACTGCATGAAGGTGGTCGAGACCCTTTCCGATGAGTATCCGGTCGCACTTCTCAACTCCAAGAACGCCTGGCGTATCCTGGGGCAGGAATCCTATTCCTATGAAATCGCCCAGGAGCTCGAGTACGACGTCTCCCGGGTGGTGGTGGTGGTGCCCATCGGCAACGCAGGCAACATCACGGCCCTGATGAGCGGCTTTCTCAAGTTCTACGAGGCGGGCATCATCCGGGCCCTGCCGAAAATTCTGGGGGTCCAGTCCGAGCATGCCGACCCGGTCTACCGGTACTACCTCGAACCGGATGCCGCCAAACGCCGGTTCGTCCCGGTGACGGTGAAACCGAGTGTCGCCCAGGCCGCCATGATCGGAAACCCCGTGTCGATGCCCCGCGTGGTCCACCTGGTCGAGCGCTACAACGAATCGGCCGGACGCCAGCAGGTCTTCTTCGCGGCCGTGTGCGAACAGGAGATCATGGACTGGCAGCTTGCGGCCAACCGCAACGGCCATATCGCCTGCACCCACGGCGGGGAGTGCCTGGCCGGGCTGGTCGCCGCGCGCCGCCGGGGGCTTTTCGGGCCCGAGGAGGCGGCAATCCTGGACTCGACGGCCCATGCCTTGAAGTTCTCCATATTCCAGGAGATGTATTTCACGAACACTTTCCCTCCGGCCTACGGGATCGAGCCGCGGCCGGAGCTGATGAACCGCCCGTCTCTCGTGCGGCCGGCCGATCTCGAGCGGCTGCCGGCGCCGGGCGCCCCGCTTCAGGGCGAGGCGTTCGACCGCTTCGTCCGCCGGACGGCCGAGGAGATTGCCGCCCGGCTCGATCTCAAAAAACGTCCCCCCGGCGCCGGGCCGTCATCCGGCTGAGAGGTTCCCCATGAAAACCATCGTCTGTCTCCTGTCCATCGCACTCCTCCTGGCCGGCTGCAGCGCCACCCCGACCAGGCCAGCCCCGGACGCCTCGGCGGAAGCTTCAACGCAGCTGAACCGAGAAACGGCCGAGGCGACCCGCAACGTGGGTGAGGCCTATCTTGCCGGCGGCAACCTGGTCGCCGCCCTGCGGGAGCTCAAAAAAGCGGAATTGCTCAATCCTGCGGACCCCATCACCCTCTACGACATCGGGCTTGTCTACTACTACCGCGGCCGGTACGACCAGGCGATCGAATACCTGCAGAAGGCGATTCAGCTCAAACCCGCCTATGCGCCGGCCATCAACACGTTGGGCAACGCTTACAGCGCCATGGGGGAGTGGGACAAGGCCATCCGGACGTATGAAACCATCATCGAGGACGCCTTTTACGGGACACCCCATTTCGCCCTCTCCAACATGGCCCTGGCCTACTACCAGAAGAAGGACCTTGTCCAGGCCGAACGCCATTTCCTGGAGGCGCTCAAAATCAACCCCGATTTCGTCAATGCCCTGGGCGGGTTGGGGGTTTTGTACATCGAGCAGGGGCGCTACCCGGAAGCCGTGTCGCGGCTGGAGCGGGCGGTGCGAAAAGCACCCAAGGTCGGCCAGCTGCACTTCGAACTCGGGCGGGCGTATCGCGGAATGGGGGACAACACCCGGGCCAAGGCCGAATTCAGCCGGGCCGCTGAGCTCGAACCGGACACGCCGCTCGCCGCCGATGCCCAGCGCGAGCTCCGCAACACCCCGTGAACCGGACACGCTGGCCGGATCAAGCAAAACAGGCGCGCGGCCTTCGCCGCACGCCTGTTTTGGGTTGAGCGGAAGTCGTGCCCGTTAAATCATCCGGCGCTGCTCGAGCTGCAGGATGCGCGGGGTGATGAAGATGAGCAGCTCGTTCTTGCTGGTTTCGGTACGCTCGGAGCGGAAGAGCCACCCCAGCGCCGGCAATTTCCGCAGCCCCGGAATCCCCTGTTCGGTCAACTTCTTCGTATCCTTCAAAATCCCGCCGATCACGATCGTGTCCCCGTCCTCCACCAGGATTTCGGTCTTGGCCTCGTTGGTGGAGAGGGCCGGCTCCGGGGCGGTGGGATCGACAACGTCGTTTTTGGTCACGAAGATGTTCATGTTGATGCGCTGGTCCTGGGACACCTTGGGGGTCACCTTCAGCAGGAGATCCACGTCCTTGAAGCGCACCGTCGCGTTCCCCGATGAATCCCGCTCCAGGTAGGGTACCTCGAGGCCCTGCTTGATCGTGGCCTCCTTGTTGTTCAGGGTGACGATCTTCGGCGCGGAGATCACCGTCGCCTTGCCTTCCAGCTCGCTGGCCGACAGCTTCGCATCCACGATCGAGATATTGGTCCCGAAGAGGGTGGAGAAGTTGAACCCGATCTGGTTGTCGGTCCGGAAGGTGGTCGGGACGTTGTTGGCCTGGAGCGTGGTGGGACCCGTCCTCAGCGCGCCGCCGATCTTGAAGGCATCGATGGTGATGGTGCCCCAGTCGAAACCGATTTCGCGGTTGAAGCTGCTGTTGGCCTCCACGATCCGCGCCTCGATGATCACCTGGGGGGTCACCCGGTCGATCTTCGCCACAATGGTCTTGGCCTGGCGCACCTTCTCGGGAATATCGGTGAAGATGATCTGGTTGTTGCGTTCATCGACGCTCGCCTTGCCCCGGTTCGGCGTGAGGATGGTGTTCAGCGTCGGCAGGATCTCGGTCTTGGCGTTGGAGTAGTTGACGGGGATGTACTCGGTGACGAGGGGCTCGCCCTCCTCCTCCTGTTTGCGGGAGTCCTGCTCGGCTTTGAGCTGGGCCTGGCGCAGCTTCTCCTCCTGCTGGAGGGTGGCGACGGAAGCGATCCGAATGATGTCGCCTTCCCAGGTCATCCCCAACTGGTTCATCTTCAGGACGAGATCCAGCACCTGGTCCCATGGCACGGGCTTTTGCAAAGCCAGAGTGACTTTGCCTGTCACGCCCTTGTCGATCGCGAAATTCTTGCCGCTGATTTCCTGGAGAATCCGGAAGACGTTCTTGATGTCGGTGTCATAGAAATCGAGTGCGATCTTCTCCCCGGTGTAGACTTTTTCGCGCTCCCCGGTATCGGGGTTCACCGCCACGACGGATCTGGCGGGTGCGCTCACCGGCACGGGCGTCGCGGTCTTGGCGGCGACCGGAACGGGCGCGGCCGCGGAAAGGGCCGAGGATCGCCACGCCGGAGGCTGGGCATCTTCGAACGGCTTCGGCGGAATGCTCGAGCCGGCGAACCGGATGCGGATCACGTTGCCGACCTGCTCAGCGTCGTAGGCGACGGCCTCGCGCAGATCGATGGCCACGACGGCAGCCGACTTCCCCTGGGACGGAGTGGCCCGGTCCACCGCACTGCTGAAGCGGGTCGTGATCAGGGGCCGCAAGTGATGCGGGGGGACGGAGGTGTTGAACAGTTTCACGGTCACGCGCGTGTCCCCCTCCTTGGCGATCTCGTAGGGGACCGGCCGTGTCGTCCCGATGAGCAGGGTGGAGGCGGTGTCCTCCTCTCCGGCAAATTCCATGCGGTTGATTTGGGCGGGCGCACCGGAGGCGCTTTCAGCGCGCGGCCGAGGGGCGGCCGGGGCCGGGCCGGAGGCGAGCACCGCCGGCCGGGCGGCGGGAAGATCACCCACCCGAATCGCCAGGCCGTCCTCCGCCGGGTCGGCCAGATACTGGTTCAAGAAGGGTTTCTGGGTCTCAATGACGACCCGCACCTTGTCGGGGTAGCCCAGGTAACGCACGCGGCTGACGGGACCGCCCGCAACCGGAATGCGCTGCTCGGTCTTGGCCGTGGTCCGCACCGAGGGGATGTCGAAGACGATGCGCGGCGATCCGTCAGTGAGTGCGAAGGCTTTGTAGTCGCGCAGGGTCCCGTCCGCTTCGATCCGGATCAGGGTGCCCTCGGGTCCGGAGGCGGCGGTCACGGCCCGGATCTCGGTGGCCGGCCTCCATGCAGACATGTCCGGCGGCGAGCTGACCGCGGGCGCCGGGGGGGCGGCCACATCGGACTCTTTGACCGGGGAGGCGGAAAGTTCAGTGCGCGGCGCCGCAGCCCTGGCGAAAGCGATTTTCAAGCCGCTTTCTTCCGGAACCAGATCATAGGGGACATCCCGCTTGAGCTCGATAAGGATGCGGGCGGCCGGCCCGCCCTCACTCACCACGGTGGTCCGGATGAGGCTGACGGTGTCGTTTTCGGGCGGCAGGTAGCTGGCCTGCAGGTTGTCGAGCATCGCACCCGGAAATGTGAACTGCATTCCCAATGGGGACTCCTGCCGGAGCGCGGTATAGCTCAACGGTTGGCTGCCCTTGACGGTCACGTAGAAATTGGCCGAGTCCTCGCTCGTCAGAATGTCGGTGATCTGAGCAAGCGGCTCCGCCGTTTTGACCTGGCTGGACCCCTGGGAGGCGCAGCCGGTCAGGCCGGCAGTCAGGAGCAGGAGGGCAAAAAAGAGGAACAAACGGTTTTTGAAATGGCGGTCGGTCGTCATCACAGCTCTCCAGGGGGCTTCGGCAGGGTTATTTCCTTTTTTTGGATGATGGTTTTGCCATAGACATCTTCGAATTCTTCCTCGATCAGGACTTTGCCGTCCTGAATGCCCACGACTTTGCCCGAATTGAGCCCGATGAGGGTTCCGGTCCGGATAAGGTAGCCTTTACCGGAGGACTCCTCCACCATCGCACGGTTGCCGGTCGGAGCGGCGATGATGGCCACCAGCTTCAACTGGCCTACATCGAGCCTCTCCAGCGGGGTCTTCGGCCGGCTCGGGTCGGTTTTGGAGCGGACCCTCGCCACTGCCGCCGCCGCAGGTTCATCCTTCACCAGCGGCAGAAAGGGATCCACCTTCCCCTTCGGGTCATAGGGCGCCGGTACCTTGATGTTCAGAAGGGCCGCCACCTGGGATTCGGTCGCCTCCGGCCCCTTGTCCACCGCGGCCGGGGCCGGGGCGGGCGTCACCGGGGCCGGAGCGGCAGCAGCCGCGGGCGGCGCCGGGGCCGGCGGAGCGGCGGGGGACGGTTCGGGTTTCGGCGGCGTGCCGTCCGCAGCGGCCGGGGCGGACGCCGCGGTAGGGGCCGAAGCGGGGGCCGGTGCCGGGTCGGCCTTGGCCGTCACCTTTTTCCGGACGGCCGGGGACTGAGCGGCCTTCTGGGGCGAATCGTCACAGCCTCCCCACAGGAGCACGGCGGCCGTGAGGCAACACACGATACATAGGATGTCAAGGCTCTTTTTCATAATCGGCTGTTCGACGTGGTTTGCGATCCTGTTAGGGTTTCTTTTTGGCAGGGCTGCTTTCACCCTTGGCCGGCGCCGGCTTGGCGCCCGGCTTGCCCGCGGGCGCCTGTTTTTCCGGAGGCGGATCGATGAATTTATAGGTCACCGCCGTGCAGGCCGCATTGAGGTCCCGGCTATCCTTGGTCGGGCTGATGCTGATATTGTTGATGTTGACGATCCGCGAGAGCCGCGCGACCTTGTCGAAGAATAGGGCCAGGTTGTGGTAGTCCCCGCGGATGTTCATGGCCACCGGGATCTCCGCGTAGAATTCGCGGGGGGATTCCGCCTTGGGCTCGAAGAGGAGAAACTCCAACCCCACCTCCTGGCCCGACTTGGAGATGCTGGTCAGAAGGGCCGGAATCTCCTGCTTTTCCGGCAGTGCCCGCATGGCGATCTTGAACTGCGCCTCGGCCTCCTGCATCTTGGCCTGAAATTTTTCGAGCTCCGCCGCGTTGATCTTGGCCGTGGCCAGCTGCTTCTCCAGGGTCTGGAGTTTCGCATCCAGCTTTTCGATCTGCTCCCACTGGTCGAGGAAGAAAAACCAGGTGGCCGCACCGATCAACAGGGCGCACAGGCCGCCGACGATGGCGATGCGCTGCCAGAGAACGAGCTGTTCGAACTTCTCCAAAAACTGATTGCCGGATTTGGGAACCGCCTGCTCTTTTGCGTCCATTACTTTTTCGCCTTGAGGGGTGCGGAGGCCGGGGCCTCTCCGGGGTTAACCTGTTTCTTGGTGCTGATGATCTCGAAACTCTTGAGCGGGGTCTTCTGCAGCTCCACCTGCTTGACGTTGCGGAGGCTGACCGTCGAGAACAACCCGGTTCCCTCCAGCCGGAGCATGAAATCCGCGACGGTCTTGTCATCCATCGCCATGCCGGTGATGGTGAGAGAGGTCACGTTGCTGTCCAGCTTGGTGAACCACATGCGCTTTTCGATGACGGCCTGGGTCAGGATGTCGAGCAACAGGACCGGTTCGTAGCGGCTGGCCTCCAGGGCGCGAATGACATCGAGCTTTTTGTTGAGGGTATCCAGTTTTTTCTTGATCTCGGCGATTTCCTTATTGATCTTATCGTATTTTTCCAGCTCCGCCTGGGTGACCTTGATCCGATCGTTCAGATCGCTGACCCGGGAGTCCAGGAACAGGTAAACTCCCAGGATCGCCACCAGGGCCAGCCCCACGGTCAAGATCGAGATCGACAGCTGGCGCCGGATGTTTTCCTTCTTACGCGCAGACCGGAAGGGAAGCAGATTGATGCGTATCATTTGTCGTCCACTCTTCTGAGGGCCAATCCCATCGCGATGGCGGCTTGGGGGCCGATTTGTCGGATGTATTCCGGTTCAAAACTCTTCTCGTCGACGTTGAACCCGTTGAAGGGGTTGAGGGTTTCCACCGGGGCGGAGGCCTCGGAGGCGAGCAGCTTTCGGAACTCGGCGATGTTGGCCCCGCCGCCGCTCAGGATGATGCGCTTGATCTGGTCGTCGGGGTAGTTGGTGTAGAAGAAATCAAGGGCCCGCCGGATTTCGGTGCACCAGTCCGTCACGACCGCGGAGATGATCTGCCGCCGCTCGTCGGCGGGCAGTTTCTTGTTCTCCTCACCGAACTTGATCAGCTCGGCCTGGTCATAGGTGCAGTCCAACAGGGACATGATCTTCTGGTTGATCTGGATGCACCCCAGGGCCACATCCCGCATGAACACCGAGGAGTTGTCCTTCAGAATGTTGAGGGAGGTCTTGCTGGCGCCGATATCGATCAGGGCGACGTTTTCCCCCTGGATGTCGTAGTTCGCCTCGTAGATGTTCTGCAGGGCGAACGCCTCGACATCGACCACGCAGGGGTTCAGCCCCGCCAGCGTGACCAGGTTGACGTAGTCGTTGACCATCTCCTTTTTGGCCGCTACCAGAAAGACGTTCATCTGGCCGGCATTGTTCTCGGCCTCCCCGAGGATCTGGAAATCGAGGTTCACATCGCTGATGTCGAAGGGGATGTATTGTTCGGCCTCGAAATGAATGGTCTCCTGAAGCTGGGCTTCGGGCATGGTCTGGACGTTGATCTTCTTGACGATGACCGAGTAGCCCCCGATGGAGACGGCCACGTTGGTCTCCTTGACATTGGCCGTCTTGAACAACTGCCGGATGATTTGAGCCACCGTGTCCGGATCGCTGATGGCGCCATCGGTGATGGCGCCCGGGGGGATGTCCGCCATCCCGAACCGCTTGAGCCTGCGACCGTTTTTGGTGTCGCTGATCTCGGCGACTTTCACCGCGCGGGATCCGATGTCGAGACCGACCAGGATGTCCTTTTTTCCGAATAGCATGGGATTTTTCAATCCTTGAAGAGTTTGGGTTTATCCGAGAGCCGCATCCCCAGAGCCAGCAGGATCTTGCGTTGGGTCTCCAGGCGGCAGGGCAGGCCTCTTTCGATCCGGGATATGGTGATGGGGGAGACATTGGCCTGCCGGGCCAGTTCGGTTTTGCTCATCAGCATCGATTCGCGTACTTCGCGGAGGTTGTTCTTCATCATCGTTCGGACCGGCGTCCCACCCGGGGGCAAGGCATCGCCGCGGAGTGTCTGAACAGCTTCATTTTCACATAAAAAGGAGCAAAAGTCCAAAATTAAGGGTAATTATGCTAAGTTAATATAAATTGAGACTAATTATGCCGATGCCGCTCATGGTACCGCCAACTGCGTGCTTGCATCCTACAACAAAGGTTTCAACCGGATTCGCCGCCTGCCGCGGCTTTCGGGTGGAGGCTCGATTCGTTTTGTCGCCGCACGGCCGCCTGCTCCCGTAACAAGCAATTTCTGAGCCAGAATCTTTTCCAATTGCCCTGAGCATCGTCATCGACCGCATAAATTCGTTTGAATCAAACCGGTTGCAGCGGTACCGATCCAATTCTCGCCTGGGGTGACCGGGCCGGCTCCCGCCGGCAGGTTGCAGCACCATGCGTCAAATTTTTGAAATCGCTGTTTCCAACCCGTTAGGCCCCTCAGATTCCGTTCGGGCCGGCCTCAGCAGGGCGCCGCTCTCTTTGCCTTCAGTGCGGTTATCGGCCCTGTCCCTGAAATCTTTAACGGAAAATGCGGCCCGCTTGAAACGCGCGGGATTCGCTTCTATACTCAGCAAGTTCACTTCACGGAGACCCGTTCATGTCCGCACGCCATCGGCCGCTATCAGAGGAAAAAATCAAACCGTTCCGGCTGGTCAAGTATTTCACCTTTTCCGGCCTGGTCGTCATCTTTCTGGTCACCCTCATCATGACCATCCTGAACACCCATTGGGTCAAGACCATGCAGCGCCAGAAAAGCGAGGAGTATGCCCATGCGCTGGTCGAAAACCTCAACCACCAGGTGTTCCTGCAATTCATCGTGCCGACCGGCATCAAGTTCGGCCGCGTTCAGCTCCGCAATCCCGACCAGTTCGAACGGATGGACACCGTGGTCCGCAGCACCCTGCACAGCTTCAAAATCAAGGATCTCAATATCTACAGCATGGCCAACACCATCTCTTACAGCTTCGATGAGCAGCGGGTCGGGGTGGTCACGGTCGGGGGTGCCGCATTGGAACAGGCCAAGCTGGGCCGATCTTCATCGAAGCTCATCCAAAGCGGCAGCTTTCTTGAGATTCTGCTGGGGTTTCCACGCGAGGTGCAATTGGTGACCTACGCCCCGCTGCGCTGGGAGGAGCCCTTCGGCCGGATCACCGACACGGTGTTGGGTGTCATCGAAATCGTCCAGGATCTTTCCGACGACTATCAGACCATCTACCGTATCCAGATTCTCGTGGTCATCACCAGCACCATCCTGATGGGCGCCCTCTTCACCGTGCTCCTGTTTGTCGTCAAGCGCGGGGAGAGCATCATCGAACGGCGCGCCGATGAGCGGCTGCAGCTCAAAGAGCAGCTCAACCGGGCCGAAAAGCTCTCGGCCATGGGGGAGATGGTGGCCAGCATCTCCCATGAGATCCGCAACCCCCTCGGCATCATCCGCAGCTCGGCCGAGCTGCTCAAAAAAAAGGTGATGCAGGTCGACCCGGCCAACCCCATGCCGGACATCATCATCGAAGAGGCCACCCGCCTGAACGGGATCATCACCGACTTCATCAATTACGCCCGCCCCCGCCTGCCCAAGCCGAGCGCCTGCCGGGTGGAGGAGGTCATCGAGAAGATCGTGGCCTTTCTGGCACCTCAGATCGAAGAGAAGCGCTGCACGATCCGCAAGGACTACCGCCACCCGCTGCCCGAGGTCCTGGCCGACGCCCCCATGCTGCACCAATCCCTGCTCAACCTCCTCATCAACGCCATGCAGGCCATGCCGGAGGGCGGTGAAATCGGCGTCACGCTTTATGTCACCGACCACGGGCTGACCCTCGACATCGAGGACGAGGGGGGCGGCATCCCCGTGGAACTCCTGGACAAGATCTGGGACCCCTTCTTCACCACCAAGGACAAGGGCACCGGACTCGGGCTGGGGATCGTGAAGAACATCATCGAGGCCCACGGGGGGCGGATCGGGATCGCCAACCGCGAGCCCCGCGGAGCGCGGGCGACAGTGACCCTGCCGCTGCGGCCGGCGGAGGGCAGGGGGTAACCATGGAAACCATCCTGGTGGTGGACGACGAGAAAAACTACCTGCTCGTTCTCAGCGCCGTGCTGGAGGAAGAGGGCTACGAGGTGCTGACCACCGTAAGCGGGGTGGAGGCTTTGGAAATTCAGAAATCCTCAGACATCGATTTGGTTCTGACCGACATGAAAATGCCGGGCATGGACGGGATCGAGCTCCTGGAGCGGATCAAGGAGCGCGACCCGGACCTGCCGGTGATCCTGATGACCGCGCACGGCACCGTCGACAAGGCGGTCGAGGCGATGCAGAAAGGCGCCTACACCTACGTGCTGAAACCCTTCGACAACGAGCGGCTGATTCTCTACGTCAAGAAGGCCATGTCCATCTTCCAGGTGGTGAAGGAGAACCGCCGGCTGCGCAGCGTGGTCGAATCCCAGTACCGGTTCGGCAGCATCATCGGCAAGAGCAAACCCATCCGGGACGTGTTCGACACCATCCAGAAGGTCGCCCCCTCGAACGCCTCGGTCCTGATCGAGGGGGAGAGCGGCACGGGCAAGGAGCTCGTCGCCAAGGCCATTCATTTCAACAGCCCCCGGCGCGACCAGCCCTTTGTGGCCGTCAACTGCTCGGCCCTGGCCCAAAGCCTGCTCGAAAGCGAGCTCTTCGGCCACGAGAAGGGCGCCTTCACCGGCGCGATCTCCAGCAAGAAGGGCCGCTTCGAGCTCGCCCACGGCGGCACCCTCTTTCTTGATGAAATCGGGGAGCTATCCGCCAATCTGCAGGTGAAGCTCCTGCGGGTGCTGCAGGAGAAGGTGTTCGAACGGGTCGGGGGTACGCGTTCGATCACGGTGGACATCCGGGTGATCGCCGCTACCAACAAGAACCTGCAGGCGGAGATGCAGGCGGGGCGTTTCCGCGAGGACCTCTTCTACCGCCTGGATGTGGTCCACATCGTCATCCCGCCCCTGCGGGAGCGCCGGGAGGACATCCGCCTGCTGGTGGACCATTTCATTGCCAAGTATGCGGCCGAACGCAAGCTCTCGGCCCCGGTGAAGGGGGTGACCCAGGACGTGGACCGGCTCTTCTACGAGTACAGCTGGCCGGGGAACGTGCGGGAACTGGAGAATGTAATCGAGCGCGCCATGATCCTCTGCCCGACCGCCATCATTTCCGATCGCGACCTGCCGAAAGGCTTCCGCAGCAATGTCGCCAACGCCCTCGACCTGGAAGGAATCCCGGCGGGCGCCAAGCTCTATGATACCCTGGAAATGGTGGAGCGGATGATGATCCAGCGCGCGCTGAAGCTCTCGGACAATGTCCAGTCCCACGCCGCCGAGCTGCTCGGCATCGGCAAGAGCGGCCTGAGCCAGAAGATCAAAAAATACAACTTGGAGGTCGGGCCTAAAAGCTGACCTGCTCCTTGACCAGGGCGGCGTAAGTCGAGTTCGGGTGGTCGGAGAGGATCCGCTGAAATAGCGCCCGGCTCTTTTCCGAATCTCCCAGGCGGGCATAGAGCCGGCCCAACTCGTAGAGCACCCCGTCCGCGAGGCGCGGGTCGGCCCCCGCAAGGGCCGTTTCGAAAGTGCGGGCGGCGCCCGCCGCGTCCCCGAGCGCGGCCTGGGTGTAGGCCAGGCTCTTGATCACCTGAAACCGGATCAGCGGAAATTCGCCGAAGCGGTCGAGCAGCGCCCGGTAGTGGACAGCCGCCTTTTCGAAATCACCGGCCTCGTAGAGCAGGTTCGCATAGACCAGCCGCGCCGCATCCGCGTTGGACCGGCTTCCGTAGGAGGCGATGATGCGCTGGAAATCATCCGCTACCCCCTGGAGAGCGGCCGCCGCCGTCCCGCCTGAGCGCAGGCGCTCGTGTTTGGCGAGCGCCTGCTCAAGCAGCGCCCCGGCCTGGGCTTCCTGACGGTGGACATAATAGCGGTAGCCGGAGAAGAGGGCGGCGGCGGCCAGCAGGCCGACCACACCGATCAGGATGGCGTTTTGGTAGGCCGTGGCCAACGCCAGCAGCCGGGTCGACCAGGTGAGGACCGCATCCGGCTCTTTCAGAAGTTCCTTGCGGGATTTTTTTTTGGCTGCCGCCACAACGCCTCCTTCACACGCTCCGAGCCTCTATCGCGCCCGATCATTATCAAGTCGTTCGACCCTCTCGCGGATGCGCCGCCAGGCCTCATCCGGGATACTGGCGCCGACCACCTTGCATACCTCGTACCCGCAGAGCGACCCCAGTTCCCCGCAGCGCTCCAGGGGATACCCCGACACCAGGCCGTAGAGGAACCCCGACGCCCAGAGGTCCCCGGCACCGGTGGTGTCCACGACCGGCCCCTCGCCGCCGGCCGCGGGAACGGCGATGACCCGGCCGTCGCTCTTGATCAGACTGCCGCGCTCCCCTGTTTTCAGCACCGCGATCTCCACCCCGCGCCCGAGGGCCGCGAGGGCCGCGAGCGGCTCAGTCTCGCCGGAATAGGCGCGCGCCTCGTCCTCGTTGGCGAGGAGAATGTCAACGTACTCCGCAACCATCTCACCGAGCAACTCACGGGCCTCCTGCACCACGTTGAAGCTGGCGAGATCGAGGGAGACCCGGGCGCCGGCCGCGCGCGCCAGGCGCAGGGCCCGGCGTAAAAGCTCCGGGTTAAAGAGCAGGTAGCCCTCGACGTGTACGATCGAGGCCCCGTGGAAAAGCTCCTCCGCGATCTCCTCCGCCCGGGTTTCGGCGGCGGCCCCCAGGAAGGTGAACATGGAGCGCTGGGCGTCGGGCGTGATGATGGAGAGCACCCGGCCCGTCGGGGTGTTGGAGCGGAAGAGCCGGGGCTCGACATTGTGGGCCCGCAGGGCCTTTTCGAAGTAATCGCCCATGGCACCGTTGCCGCGTTTGCCGATGAACCGCGCCCGCCCCCCGAGCCGGCTCACCCCCACGACGGTGTTGCAGGCCGAGCCGCCGGGAACCACCTTGGGCACGCCGCCGGAGCAGGCGAGGGTTTGCTCGATCTGCTCGGGGGCGACATAGACCATGCCCCCTTTGAGCGCCCCGACGGAGTTCAGGAAAGCGTCGTCCTCGTGGGCCAGGATGTCCACCAGGGCCGAGCCGACCCCTACCAGCAGTCCGGGGGCGGCCGTTTCCGGCCGGGGGTATGGTGTGTCGCCGGTGGTGTGCATGTCGAATTTATCCTTTTACCATACAAGAGAGTCGTGAATCCACCCCTTGTCGCCGTCGGCGTGCTCGATATGAATCCAGCGGCCTTCGCGCTTGAGCACCTTGAAGGGCACCCCCTTGTCGAGTTTGATCAGGGCCGCGTGGTCGGTTCCGGGTCCGGCCCGCAGCTGAACCCCGTTTTGCTTGGTGATCACCGTAGGGGTCTTGTCCACCAGCGAGTTGTGAACCCAGCCGGCATCCCCTTCGAAGTCCTTGAAACGCATCCACGGGCCGGAGGCCTCGATCACCTCGATCGGATGGTATCTCTCGATCTTCCACAGGACGTCGTGGGTCGGACCGGGGCCGGAGCGGACGTTGGCTTCCGAGGCGCTTATCGCCATGCGTTCGGCCGCCGCGGCCCCGCCGGCGTGCGTCGCCGTGAGGAGCAGCGCGAGCGCCACCGCCAATAAGTGGATCCTCCTCATGAACTGCCTCGTCTCCATTCAACCTGCCGCCGGATGCCTCCAGCGGGCTCAGGCCTGGAAGAAAACCACCTCGGGAAACTGCACACAGGTCAGCCGGTTGCCGTAAACGGCACCGGTGTCGATTCCGATCTTGTCCCCCGCCACGAACGGGGTTTCAAACGGCGTATGGCCGAAGACCACCCGTTTCTCGAAGGGCTTGGCGCAGTGGATGAACTTCTCCCGGATCCAGAGCAGGTCGTCCGGAGACTGGTGCTCGAGCGCCACCCCATGCCGCAGACCGGCGTGGACGAAAACGGCGTCGGCCGTTTCGTGGTAGAGTGCCAGGCTCTCAAAAAAACGCATGTGACGTGAGGGAATCGGGTTTGCGGCCGATGCGCTCGCCCGGCCCAGATAGCTCTCCAGCGTCTGGCGCCCGCCGTTGTAGAGATAGGTTACGCGATCCCGGCCCGAGAGGTAGTCGGCCAGCATCTCCTCGTGGTTGCCCTTTAGAAAAACGGTTTGAGGGTAGCGGGCCTGAAGCCCCACCAAGTGCTCCACCACCTCGAAGGCGCCCGGGCCCCGGTCGATGTAGTCGCCGATGAAAAGCAGCCGGTCGCGCGACCAGTCGATGGGGATCGTGTCGAGCAGGCGGCAGAGCTTCTCGTAGCAGCCGTGAATATCGCCGATGGCGAAGATGCGTTCCATGCGACCCCGCTTAGAGCCGCCGGAAGGTCCGATGCGGCCGGTCCAACCGGTGCAGCCCCTCCTCCAAGGCTTCCAGGACGGCGGCATGGTACTCGGCCGCCGTCACCCCATGCTCCAGCCCATCCACCTCGTCCGCCCGTCCGCAGGGCCGGTATTGGGACATCACGTTCACGTAGGTGTCGCGGGAGATCTCCTGCGCGATAAAGCGCATCACGCGGCGGGTGTCGGCCATCCCCCGCGGCAGCACCAGGTGGCGAACCAGGAGGCCGCGCCGCGCCAGACCGCGCTCGTCCAGGACCAGGTCCCCGACCTGGCGATGCATTTCCCGCAGCGCCGCCCGGGCCACCTCCGGATAGTCGGGGGCCCGGCAGGTGCGGTCGGCCACCCCCGGGTCCCAGAACTTGAAGTCCGGCATGTAGATGTCCACCACCCCGTCCAGGAGTTTCAGGGTGCCCGGCGAGTCGTAGCCGCCCGAGTTGAAGACGATCGGGATGCGGAGACCTTGCGGCACGGCGATCTCGAGCGCACTCAGGATCTGGGGTACGACATGGGAGGGAGTGACGAAATTGATGTTGTGACAGCCGTGCGCCTGGAGGGCCATCATCATCGCCGCCAACTGCTCGTCGGAAACCTCCTCGCCGGCCCCTTCATGGCTGATTTCGAAATTCTGGCAGAAGAGGCAGAGCAGGTTGCAGCGGCTGAAAAAAATGGTGCCCGAGCCGCAATCGCCCACCAAAGGGCTCTCTTCCCCGAAATGCGGGGTGAAGCTCGCCACCTTGGCCGCCCGGCCGGTCCGGCAGAATCCCATCTCCCCGGCTGCCCGGTCGACCCGACACGTGCGCGGGCAGAGCGTGCACTCGGAGAGGCGGGCCGCAGCGTCCGCGCTCAATTCTCGCAGGCGGCCGCTTTGATGGGTGCGCCGAAAGGCCGGCTCGGGTGCGCTCATGCAGGCTCTCGTGTGGGCGGTTGGCGGCTCAGGAGGCCGCCGGCTCGACAATGATTTTCTGGGCCAGACCGCGGCCGATCGCATAGCGCTTCATATCGACCGATACGGCGAGCTGCCCCTGGCCGTTGTTGCTGATCACCTCGATGCGATCACCCTGCCGCAGCCCCATGGTCATCAGGCGCAGGCGGGAGGCGGCCCCGCCGTTGATGTCCCGAATGACCAGCCGTTCACCCGATTTGGCGAGGGTCAGCGGCATGCGCCGCCGCCGTTCGCGGTTGCACTCGGCGCAAATCCCGTAAATCTCCATGCGGTGCTGGAGCATGTGGAAGCCGTGGGCGGCCGCCACCCGGATCTGGGCCTCTTCCAGGCGGTCCTCCTTGAACTCGATGATTTTGCCGCACTTGGTGCAGATCATGTGGTCGTGGTGCTGGCCGAGATGGTGGTGTTCGTAGCGGATCTCCCCGTTGTCGAAGCGGCTCTGGCGTACAAAGCCGAAGTGGCCGAGGAGTTTGAGGGTTTCGCGCACGAATTCCGGCGTGAGGCTCTCGCCCCGTGCGGAGAGAGTCCGGCAGAGATCCTCGCAGGTCAGGTGCTTTTCGGTCGACAGGAAAGCGTCCAGAACCTTGAAGCGATCCTCGAAGAGGTCAGGGGCTTCATGGCTGAAAAGCTTTTTGAACTGCTCTTTTTCCTGGGAGTGGATGCGCGGCATCGGCGTCGGATCCCGGCGAGCGGTCAGCGTGCATGTCCCGGGAGCTCCCAGGTCGTGCAGGAGCCGCCCGAGCAGCTGCGGTTCTGGACCGAAGGGCCCGCGTTTTTGCCCTTTCCGCCGCTCTCACCCATCGCATAGCAGGATTTGCTGATGATCCGCTCGAGCTCCACGGACGCGCATTGGGGGCATTTCAGATCGACCTCTTCGTCCCGGTTCATGACGAGGATTTCAAAGCATTCGTTGCATTCGCCGCAGCGAAATTCGAAAATCGGCATCAAAACCACCTCTTATCAAACAATTTAGAATCAAAATAGTATTTTAGCCATGGCGTCGGGAATGTCAAGGATTGATCGCCGCAGCCGGCCGGATGACAGCAAGGCAGGGCCGATATATGTTTTCGGGCACGGAGGGAGGCGCTCTGAGCCTCGATTCGAGGTCCGTTGGCACCTCCCCCTGACGACGATGGGAGCTTCATGGGTCCGCCTGTCACACGAACGATGCGCTGGGTATCCCGGATCGCCGCGATCGACCGCGCCGCATGGAACCGGCTCGCCTTGCCCGTGACGACCCCTTTCCTGGAATGGGATTGGCTGTGGCTGATGGAGACCTCCGGCAGCGTCGCCCCCGGCAGCGGTTGGATCCCGCAGCACTTGACCGTCTGGGCGGAGAACGAGCTCATCGCCGCAGCCCCGCTCTACGTCAAAAGCCACAGTGGCGGGGAGTTCGTCTTCGATCACGCCTGGGCGGAGGCGGCCGGCCGGCTGGGGGTGGACTATTACCCCAAACTCGTCGGGATGAGCCCCTTCACCCCCTTGATCGGCTATCGCTTTCTCACGGCCCCGGGGGAGGACGAGAAAGGGCTGACCGCGGAGATGCTCGCTGAGATCGATGCCTTCTGCCGCCGCCACGATCTATCCGGGGCCAGCTTCCTCTTCGCGGATCCGTTGTGGGCGGAGGCGGTCTCCGGCAGCGGCTACTCCGCCTGGGTGCATCCGAGCTTTGGCTGGGTGAACGAGAGTTTCTCCGGTTTCGAGGACTACCTCTCCGTCTTCAACTCCAACCAGCGCCGCAACATCCGCCGGGAGCGGGCCCAGCTCAGGCGCGCGGGGGTCCGCGTGGAAATGGTTTCCGGCAGCGAGCTGCCGAGGGAGCTCTACGCACACATGTACCGCCTCTACGCCCGCACCAACGACCAGTTCGGGCCGTGGGGCTGCAGATACCTGACGCCGGAGTTCTTCGATCTCCTCCCCGCGCGTTTCGGGCACCGGCTGGTGTTCGCGGTGGCCCGCAGCCTATCTGCCGGCGCAGCGCCGATCGGCATGTCGATGTGCGCAGTCAAGGGGGACCATTTGTACGGTCGTTACTGGGGGTGCCTGGAGGAGGTGGAGTTCCTGCACTTCGAGGCGTGCTATTACAGCCCGATCGAGTGGGCGATCACCCGGGGGCTAAGCCGGTTCGACCCGGGCGCGGGGGGCGGGCACAAGCTCAGGCGGGGATTTCAGCTCACGCCGAACCTCAGCCTCCATCGCTTCCAGCACCCCGCCCTGCGGCGGGTGATGGAACGGCATATCGGCGCCATCAACCGTCGCGAGCAGGAGGAGATCGCCGCGATCAACCGCGAGCTGCCCCTGCGCCGGCAGAGCTCTTGAGCCGGGCGGCGATGAACTCGTGAAAGGAGGCGGAAGCCTCCCGGTCCCAGAGGCCGACCCGACCGGTCCGGATGGCGACCTCGGTCACCTCGAGGTTGACGATCCGGACCTTGATCGTCATGGGCGTGCCGTCCCGGCGCTCGGTGGTGATGATCGACCGGTCGCCCTCGCTGCGGGTCTCGAGGAGCGGCATCTCCAGATCCTGGAGCAGTTGCGTGCAGACCCGCATAACGTCGGTGTAGGCGGCGGGGTAGGCACGGATCAATTCGCCCTGGACGTATGAGTAGGCCCCGGCCCCGGCCCCCGCGCCGACCGCCAGGGCGGCACAACCGGCCGTCGC
>JALOOS010000037.1 GCA_025454275.1 Desulfobacterales bacterium
TTCTGGATTTTATCGCAGGCTTTATCTGGGGGGGCAGGTTGCGGATCTGTTTTCGGCACGACTCCGAGTAAAGCAACCGGAAGCGCGAGGCCATCAGGTCATCCACACCTGCTCATGCGTCCGGGTGCGGCCCGTCGAGAAATCCCGCCGGGATGCGGCCAACGCCTTGAGCGTCTTGGGATCTCCCAGAATCTCGATGGTCTCCATGATCCCCTCATAACGATCCGGGGTCATCAGCACGCCGACCGCCACACCGTTCTTGGTCACAGTAATTGTAGCGTCTTCCTCGCCCATCTGCTTGATGATGTCGAGCAGCTCCTTTTTGGCCTTGGTCACCGGTATTATTTTTTGGATATCGATCATGGAGGCTCCCGGTAATTTTTATAGTCATAATAATTTACCTTTTGGGACATGTCAACGCAAGGATGGGAATTCCCAAAAAGGGTGGAGACCGGGAGGGGGCGGTCAGGTGAGGTAGCGGTGCCGGGCGGAATCGGCACAATCCACAGCAATCCGCAACCAAAAAGAACAAGGGGCTGCGACCGAAGCCGCAACCCCTTGATTTTACTGGTGCCGAGGGACAGAATCGAACTGCCGACACGGGGATTTTCAGTCCCCTGCTCTACCGACTGAGCTACCTCGGCACGCAGATGGAAAAACGCCCTTTAAGCCTGCATCTCTTAGGCGAGGGGCCCTTGTTTGTCAAGATGTTTTTGGCCAGGCGCAAGGTCGCCGAAGAGGTGCTGAACGATGGCGCAGGCGGCGACGGCCGCGGTCTCCGCTTTCATGACTCGCGGGCCCAGGCCCGCCACCCTGAACCCCGCCGCTGCCGCGGCCCGGGCCTCCTCAACGGTAAAGCCCCCCTCCGGCCCGATGACGAGCAGGATCGATTCCGGCCGGCTGCCGGCGGCGCTGAGCTCTCCTTCGAGGGCCATCCCCGCATTCTCCTCCCAGAACAGAACCGACAGCTCATGCTCGGCGGCGAGGGCGAGGACATGCTTGAAGTCCGCCACCGGGTCGACCGCCATCAGGTGCGACCGCCGGCACTGCTTGAGCGCCTCGACCGCGATCTTGTGCCAGCGCTTCTGCCGGGCTTGGGCCCGGTCGGCGGCGGGCCGGGCCACCGCGCGGGTGCTCACGAAAGGCACCCAGCGGTGAACCCCCAGCTCGGAGAGCTGGTGCGCCAGCCGGTCCATTTTCTTCTCTTTGAGAAACCCCTGGGCGACGCTGAGGCGGATCCGGGAGCCTCCGGGGGCGGGGCGGGAGCCGGTGAGGCGGACCTCGACCCCGCCGCCCGACATCCCAGCGATCACCCCGCTGAATTCACGCCCGGCACCGTCGAGCAGCCCGATCTCGTCGCCCGGGCGCAGCCGCAGAACATCTTTAATGTGCCGCGCCTCGTCGCCGTCGAGCCGCGCCCGCCCTCCACTGACCCGCGCGGGATCCACAAAAAAAAATCGCATGGCGGCCGATCCTCCTCTGCGGGGACACTCTACCCGTCCGGATGTTTAAAAACAAGCCGGGCCCGTATCCGAACGCCGCTGAGACAAGCTGTTCCGTCTCCAATCAAGGCCCTGCAGCATGCCTGCAAAGCGACGGAATGCTTGACCGACTGCCGGGTTATGTGGTAAATTTATTAAAAATTTCGAAGATTTTCAGTGATTACGAAACCGGTTCTACCCCGGGGGGAGGGAAACGGAGAAACCCATGGATGATCCCAAGAAGAGATCCTTGAATCAGCCTCCGCCCGAGGACGAGGAGATCATCGAACTGATCGATGAAGTGCCCGATGTCGAATCGGGAACCGATCTGTCGGAGATTGAACAGAACCTGCTCGAACTTGAACGCCGCTTCGCGGCCGAACCGGCTCCCACCCCGGACCAGGACAATGCCCTCGAAGCCGAGCTGCCCGATCTCGGCGATCTCGAAGAGCTCGATTTCGAGTTGGAACCCGATGCTCCCGAGCCCAAGGCAGCATCACCGGCGACCCAGCCCCCGGCAGCGGCCGGCATGAACGATCTCGAAAAGCACCTCGACTGGCTCTTCGACGAAGAGCTGCCGCCGCCGGCCCCCCAGGCGGCCGAATCCGGCGCCCTCGATCCCAACGAAGTGATTCCGATTGCGGAGTTCGATGAGCAATTCCTGGAGCCCGAGGTGCCGCCCCTGGGTGAAACGGCCGCAGCGGCGGCCGACGCCGGCAGCGAAGAGGATGAGACGCTCGAGCTTCTCGACATCGAGGAGGACGCGCCCGAAGATGAGCTGATCGTGTTCGACGCGCCGGAAACAGCGCCCGAGGCCGAAGAAGAGCCGCTTGAGCTTTTCACGGAAGAAACCCCCGATGCCCCCGAGTCGGCACCCGCCGAGCCGATCGCCGCCGCCGATGCGGCCCTCCCGGTGGAGCCGGTGGAGATCCCTCCTGCAGCCGTTGCGGCCGCCGTCGTTGCGGCCGCGGCCGCGCCGGAAAAAACCACCTTGCCGCCTGCCCCCGCGGCAGCGCCGGAGACCATGCCGCCGCTGCTCGAACCGCTCTCTCCGCAGCAGATAGAAGCCGCCGTGGAGAAGGTCGTCACCCGCCTCTATTCCAGCCGCATCGAGGCCATCATCCTGCAGGCGATTCAAAAAGCCGTCACCCTTGAGATCGAACGGCTCAAAAACGAGCTTCTCGACCACGAGACCGGGGGCTGACCCGCCGGCCGGGCGCAAACCGATTGCTTCCCCCAAGCACTCCCCCATCCTCTTGAACTCCGGCGGTCGGGGTGTTAGAAAACGGCGCTTGCGGCAATGCGCCGCCGGGTGGAGTGGAACCCCCTGATGGCCGGGTGCACACCCCCGCGACCCCCATGAAGCATTTCCCGTAAACGTGCGCGTGCACGTGCACGTTCACGGGTAAACCGTTTTATAAGGAAGGGCATCGTGAACGGGAACGGGTACGTGTACGGGAACGATGACAGGTGCCGAGCGGCGACCCGGAACCGATCGAATCCGCCTGAACGAGGTAATCGAAAAACGATCTAGCGAAGCGAGGATGATATCCCCATGAGTTCCGAGACACTGGAAAAGGGCTACGAGCCGCAGGAGGTCGAACGCCGCTGGTACGCGTTTTGGGAAGAGAACGGGCTCTTCGCGGCCCGCGAGGAGGACGGTGCGCCGGGCTACGCCATCGTCATCCCCCCGCCCAACGTCACCGGGGTGCTGCACATGGGCCATGCCCTCAACAACACCCTCCAGGACATCCTCTGCCGCTACCGGCGGCTGCGGGGCGACAATGTGCTCTGGATGCCGGGCACCGACCATGCCGGGATCGCCACCCAGAACGTGGTCGAGCGCAAATTGGCCCAGGAGGGGACCGACCGCCATGCGCTGGGCCGCGAGCGCTTCATCGCCGAGGTGTGGGCCTGGCGCGAGAAGTTCGGCGGCGCCATCATCCGCCAGCTCAAACGGCTGGGGGCCTCCTGCGACTGGGCGCGCGAGCGCTTCACGATGGACGAGGGTCTCTCCCGCGCGGTGCGCCAGGTCTTCGTCGATCTCTACCGCCAGGGGCTGATCTACCGGGGGTTTTATATCATCAACTGGTGCCCGCGCTGCCGAACGGCGCTCGCCGACCTCGAGGTCGAGCACGAGGAGACCGACGGCCGCCTCTACCACATCCGCTACCCCTTTCCGGGCGGCAAGGGGGGGATCACGGTGGCCACCACCCGGCCGGAGACGATGCTGGGGGACACGGCCGTCGCCGTGAACCCCGACGACGAACGCTACCGCGGGCTCACCGCCGCCGCCGTCATACTGCCGCTCATGCAGCGTGAGATCCCGATCATCCGGGACGCCTATGTCGACATGGGCTTCGGCACCGGCGGGCTCAAGGTGACCCCGGCCCACGACCCGAACGACTTCGAGATCGCCCGCCGGCACGATCTGCCGAGCGTCAAGGTGATCGGCGACGACGGCCGCATGACCGAGGCGGCCGGCCGCTTCGCGGGTCTCGACCGCTTCGAGTGCCGCGTGCGCGTGGTGCAGGAGTTGACCGAGGCGGGGCTGCTCGAAAAGAGCGAGCCCCACCGCCACGCCGTCGGCCACTGCTACCGCTGCAAGGCAGCGGTCGAGCCCAACCTCTCGCGCCAGTGGTTCGTGCGCGCCCGGCCGCTGGCCGAAAAGGCGATCGCCGCCGTGAAGCAGGGGGAGACGCGCATCATCCCGGAGAACTGGGCCGCCACCTACTTCGACTGGCTCGAAAACATCCGCGACTGGTGCATCTCGCGCCAGATCTGGTGGGGCCACCAGATCCCCGCCTGGACCTGCGCGGGGTGCGGCGAGGTGGCGGTCGCGCTGGAGGCCCCGGCCGCCTGCCCCCGCTGCGGGGAGACCCGCCTCACGCAGGAGGAGGATGTGCTGGACACCTGGTTCAGCTCGGCCCTCTGGCCCTTTTCCACCATGGGCTGGCCGGAAGAGACCCGTCTGCTCAAGACCTTCTACCCCACCTCGGTCCTGGTGACCGGCTTCGACATCCTCTTCTTCTGGGTGGCGCGCATGATGATGATGGGGCTGCATTTCATGCAGGCCGTGCCCTTCCGGGACGTCTACGTCCACGCCCTGGTGCGCGACGAGGACGGCCAGAAGATGAGCAAGTCCAAGGGCAACGTCATCGACCCGATCGACATCATCGACCGCCACGGCACCGATGCCTTCCGCTTCACCCTGGCGGCCTTCGCCGCCCAGGGCCGCGACGTCAAGATGTCCGAAAAACGGGTCGAGGGCTACCGCAATTTCATCAACAAGCTCTGGAACGCCGCGCGCTTCGCCCTGATGCACATCGACCGCCGCCGGGAGCTGCCCGCCCCGCGTGCGCTCTCCCTGCCCGATCGCTGGATTTTGGCCCGCCTCTCCCGTGCGGTCGCCGAGAGCGCCCGG
Organism: Desulfobacterales bacterium; assembly: GCA_025454275.1. GTDB lineage: Bacteria > Desulfobacterota > Desulfobacteria > Desulfobacterales > SpSt-501 > SpSt-501. The sequence goes on from JALOOS010000037.1 coordinate 4,906, forward strand.
GCCATCGATGCCTACCGCTTCAACGACGCCGCCGGCGTACTGTACGCCTTCGTCTGGCACGAAGTCTGCGACTGGTACCTGGAGGCGATCAAACCGGCCCTGCACGGCAAGCTGGACGCCGCCGCCAGGGATCGCTCGCTCGCCGTGCTCTGGCGGGTGCTGCACGACACCCTCATCCTGCTGCACCCCTTCGTCCCGTTCGTGACCGAGGAGATCTGGCATAAACTGCCCGGCACCCAGGGCTCCATCATGCGGGCGGTCTTCCCGGGGGATGGGGCGGCCGCGGCCGCCCTGCCCCCGGACCCCTCGGCCGAAGCCGACATGGGGGTCCTGATCGATGTCATCTCCGGCATCCGCACCATCCGGGGCGAGATGGGCATCCCACCCGGCATGGCGCTCGAGGCGGTGGTCCACCCCGCGACCGCCGAGGCCCGGAGCCTGATCGAAGACCACCGCGAGCTGATCGCGAATCTCGCCCGGCTGCGCGCCCTCGCCGTCACCGGCAGCCCCGAGCGGCCGAGGGCTTCGGCCACCGCCGTCATGCCGGGGGCCACCGTCTTCGTGCCGCTCGAGGGGATCATCGATTTTAAACGGGAGCGCGAACGGCTGGGAAAGGAGTTCACCCGAACCGAGGCGGAGCTCGCGTCGGTGGCGAAAAAGCTTCAGAACCAGGACTTCCTCGCCAAGGCCCCGGCCGAGGTGGTGGCAAAGGTCAAGGATCAGCAGCAGGAGCTGGCTGAAAAACTGCAGAAAATCCGCGCCAACCTGGACAAGATCAACACCTATGATTCCCCTTCGTGACGACATCCCGGCACGCGCCACCCCCGTCGTCACCCACGTTCTCATCGCCCTGAACGTGGCGGTCTACCTGGTACAGGTCTCCCAGGGGCCCCACCTGGACCGCTTCATCTATGTGTACGGGCTGGTGCCGGCCCGCTATTTCGTACCCCAGATCGCTGATTATTTTTCGACCGGCCAGCAGCTGTTCGCCCTGCTCTCCTTCATGTTCCTGCACGGCGGCATCTGGCACCTGCTCGGCAACATGTGGTCGCTCTACATCTTCGGGGACAACGTCGAAGACCGCCTCGGGCCCCTGCGCTACGCGGCCTTCTATCTGTTGAGCGGGCTGCTCTCCGGCCTGGCCCATCTCCTGATCTACCGCACCTCCACCATCCCCACCATCGGGGCGAGCGGGGCGATCGCCGGGGTGATGGGTGCCTATTTTCTGCTCTTTCCGCGGGCGCGGGTCCTGACCCTGGTGCCGATCCTCTTCATCCCGCTCTTTTTCCACATCCCCGCCGCCTTTTACCTCGGCCTCTGGTTCCTGCTCCAGTTCTGGAACGCCGCCGGCAGCGGCAGCGCCGGCGGCATCGCCTGGTGGGCGCACATCGGGGGGTTTCTGGCCGGGATGGGACTGATCCACACCTTCGAGCGCCTGCCGGCCGCCGGGATCGCCAACCCCCCGCGCCGCACCACCGAGCGGCTGCAGCTGCTTCTCCCGGCCGAGGGCGGCGACGACCCGCACATCCGCGGCACGGTCACGGTCTCGGCCCACGAGGCGCGCGCCGGGGCGCGCAAACTCATCGGGATCCGGCAGGGATTCTACGAGAAGATCCTGAGGGTCCAGGTTCCCCCGGGTGTTCGGGACGGGCTGGTGCTGCGGTTGCCGGGCCTCGGCCGGCGCACGCCGGAGGGCACGGCCGGGGACCTGCTGCTCACGGTGGTCGTAAGCGAGCACCCGACCCGCTGACCGCCAACACCCCCACCCGGCCGCCCCCGTCAAGGGGGAGAAGCGCGGTGAGTGGGGGGCACTTCTGGGATTTCAACAGGCGGAGGGGTCGACCTCGGAGGGGGATGCGTGGAGCACCGATACCCGGTTGCGGCCGTTCTGCTTGGAGAGGTACATGGCGGCATCGGCCCGGTTGATGAACGCGGTCATCTCCTCGTTCGGATGGTACTGGGTGACGCCGGTGCTGATGGTTTTGGACACGGGTCGGCCGGGGTCCGGTGAGAATATCTCCGCCTCGAGCGCCGCTCGGATCCGCTGTGCCACGGTGCGGGCCTCCTCGGCCCCGGTCTCAGGCAAAATGACCGTGAACTCCTCGCCGCCGTAGCGGTAGGCGGCATCGTTGGTCCGCAGGCAGGACTTCAGCACCTGGCTGAAGCGTGCGAGCACCTTGTCGCCCTCGAGGTGGCCGAAGCGGTCGTTGAACTCCTTGAAATGGTCGATGTCGATCAGCAGCATCGACAGAGGGTGGCGATACCGGTTGGCCCGGTCCACCTCGAGCTCGAGCTGGGTGTAGAAATGACGGGAGTTATAGAGGCCGGTCAGCCCGTCGGTGATCGCCAGCGTCTGCAGTTCCGCCATCATCCGGTTGCGCTCTTCGGTCAACTCCCGCTCCCGGAGCACCCGTCTGACCCGCAGCAGCAGCTCCTCGAACCGCACCGGCTTGATCACAAAATCGCTGGCGCCGATGCCGATGGCGCCTTCGTAGGAAAAGTTGTCGCTGTAGCCGGTCATCACGATGACGTCGGCATGGTGCCCTTTTTTGACCTCCTTGGTCAGTTCGAGCCCCCCCATCCCGGGCAGGACGATGTCGGTGATGACGATGTCGACCTCCGCCTGTCTCAGGTGCTCCAGGGCCTCCTCGGCGCTGGCGGCCGCCGCCGCCGCAAACCCCGTCAGGAGCATGAACTGGCACATGGAGTCGCGGACATCCGCCTTGTCTTCGACGATAAGAATCCGGTTGCCCAAAATCCTATGTCCCTCACCGTCCGGTTCGCCGACGAAATGGCGGGCCAACCCGCCCGCGGCTTGACACCCGTCCGCGGCGGCTGCTATGAATGACAATTTGGAAACAACTGAAATTCAACTATATCCGGAACGCGGCGAGGAGTCAACTTCCGGGATCAGCGGCCGCCATCGCGCCGCATGGACCGGATCATGCAAAACATCCGAAACTTCAGCATCATCGCCCACATCGACCACGGCAAATCCACCCTCTCCGACCGCCTGATCCAGGCTACTCACATCGTCTCCGACCGGGACTTCCAGGACCAGATCCTGGACAGCATGGAGATCGAGCGCGAACGGGGCATCACCATCAAGAGCCAGACGGTCTGCCTGCCCTATACGGCGCGCGACGGGCGATCGTACGTGCTGAACCTGATCGACACCCCGGGCCACGTCGATTTCACCTATGAAGTCTCCCGCGCCCTCGCCGCCTGCGAAGGGGCGCTGCTCCTGATCGACGCCAGCCAGGGGGTCGAGGCCCAGACCCTGGCCAACCTCTACCTGGCCATGGAGCACAACCTCGAAATCATCCCGGTCATCAACAAGATCGACCTGCCCTCGGCCGACATCGTGCGGGTGAAGCAGCAGATCGGATCCGACCTGGGACTGGACCCGGAAGGGGCGCTGCTCGTCTCGGCCAAGGAGGGCATCGGGATCGAAGCGCTCTTCGAGGCCATCGTTCAGCGCCTGCCGGCGCCGGCCGGCGACCCGGAGGCCCCGCTCCAGGCCCTGATCTTCGACTCGCACTACGACGCCTACCGCGGGACGGTGGTCTACTTCCGCGTCGTGGAGGGACGGCTGAAGGCCGGGGAGTTGATCCGTTTCATGTCGAACGACGCCGTCTACAAGGTCGAGGAGGTCGGGATCTTCCGGCTGCGCCAAATCCCGGCGGCCGAGCTCACCGCCGGCCAGGTCGGCTACCTCACGGCCGGGATCAAGACCATCAGCGACACCCGCAGCGGGGACACCATCACCCACAAGGCCCGCCCCTGCGCGACCGCCCTGCCGGGGTTCAAGGAGGCCAAGCCGGTGGTCTTCTCCTCGATCTACCCGGTCGCCGCCGACGACTACGAGGAGCTCGCCACCGCGCTCGAGAAGCTCAAGCTGAACGATGCCGCGATCGTCTATGAGAAAGACACCTCCGTCGCGCTGGGGTTCGGCTTCCGCTGCGGGTTCCTGGGGCTTCTGCACCTGGAAGTGGTCCAGGAGCGCCTCGAGCGCGAGTACGGGCTTTCGCTCATCCTGACCGCACCCTCGGTCCGCTACCGCATCCGGATGCGCGACGGTTCCGAGATCACGATCGACAACCCCGCACTCTACCCGGACCCGACCCGGATCGAGACCACCCTGGAGCCCTTCATCCGGGCCGCCATCATCGTGCCGGACCGCTACATGGGGGCGGTGATGAAGCTCTGTCTCGAGCGCCGCGGGACCAACACCAACTACCAGTACCTGACCAGCGACCGGCTGGAGATGATCTTCGAGCTGCCGCTGGCCGAGGTGATCTACGACTTTTACGACCGGCTGAAGTCCATCACCCAGGGCTACGGCTCCTTCGATTACGACCTGCTCGACTACCGCGAGACCGATCTGGTAAAGCTCGACATCCTGATCAACGGCGAGCGGGTGGACGCCCTCTCACAGCTCGTCCACCGCGACGGCGCGGTTTCCCGGGCACGGGTCGCCTGCGAGAAGATCAAGGAGGAGATGCCCAAGCAGATGTTCAAGATCGCCGTCCAGGGGGCCATCGGCGGCACCATCATCGCGCGCGAGACCGTCTCGGCCCTGCGCAAGGATGTTCTCGCCAAGTGCTACGGCGGCGACGTGACGCGCAAGCGCAAGCTGCTCGAGAAGCAGAAGAAGGGCAAGAAGCGGATGAAGATGGTCGGCAAGGTGATGATCCCGCAGTCGGCCTTCCTGGCGGTGCTGAAGACGGATACGGATTGAGG
>JALOOS010000038.1 GCA_025454275.1 Desulfobacterales bacterium
ATCATCAGCCTGGCAAACCCCAAGGAGCACATGCTCGCCTGGGAGCCCGAGCGCCAGCTCGATGTGGTCATCAAGACCGGCCGGCCCATCCCCCTTGTGGAGATCGGCCTTTTCGACCCGGTGGACCAGCCGCTGCCCCACGACGGCAAGGCCGTCGGGGAGGTCTGCATGCGCGCGCCCTGGCTGACGGCCGGCTACCACAAGGACCCGGAGCGTTCGGCGGAGCTCTGGCGCAGCGGCTGGCTGCACAGCGGGGATGTCGGCTTCATCGACCCGGAGGGCTATCTCCAGATCACCGACCGTATCAAGGATGTGATCAAGAGCGGCGGTGAGTGGATCTCCTCGCTCGACCTGGAGAACCTCTTGAGCCGCCACGAAGCGGTGCTCGAATCGGCGGCCATCGGGGTGAAAGACGAGAAGTGGGGCGAGCGGCCGCTGCTCTTCGTGGTGGTCAAGCCCGAGTTCAAGGGCAAGGTGACCGCGGAGGAGCTCAAGCGCTTCATGGCCGGCTTTGCCGAGCAGGGCCTTCTGCCCCGTTACGCGGTGCCGGAGCGCTTCGAGTTCGTCGAGGCCATCCCCAAGACCAGCGTCGGCAAGCTCGACAAGAAGGTGCTCCGCAAAAGTAGCGCCTAGCGGCGCGGCGTTTGATGAAAATCAATTGACATCGTGACGCAGTGGGTTACGTTTCCAGCGGGTAGGAGGTCGGCTTGCAAACCCCCATAGCCCCCAAGCGCCGGAGGGAGGGATGATGAAAACCGCGGGAGACATTCTGAAGGAAAAAAAGCGGATGATGGTCACCGTCCGGCCGGATCAGACCGTGCGCGAGGCGCTCGAACGCATGCGGGTGAATCGGATCGGCGCCATCCTGGTGAAACGGGGCGAGCGGATCGTGGGCATCTGGACCGATCGGGACCTTGCGCGCGATGTGCTCCTGCGCGGGTTCGACATCGACACGGCCCTGATCGGCGATCACATGGCGAACGAGATCTGCACGGTTCCCGACACGACGCCGATCCTGAAGCTCCAGGAGTTGTTTTTAGGCCTCTTCACACGGCACATCCTCATCACGCGCCAGGATAAACCCGTGGGCCTGCTGTCGATGGGCGATGTGCTGCGGGCGAGCCTGCTTGAGAAAGACGCCCAGATCAAAGATCTCAATGCCGTGGCCAGCTGGGAGTACTACGAAAACTGGGGATGGGACCGAAAGCTGAAATCCCCCAACAAATGACCATCCCCGCATCCGGCACGGGGACGGAGTCCAGGAGACCATGGCCGCGATCTCCCTGGAGAGGATGTTCCGGCTGCTGGGAACCGCCGCGGTCCCCGGCACCGGCCGCGAGTTGAAAGCCCTCTCCACCCGGATCGGAGAGCTGGTGGAGTTGAACGGTGAGGCGTGGGTCCGCCGCCACCGGGGCCGGCTGCTGGCGCAATGGCGCCGGGCGCTCGGCGCGGAGCCGGCCCTTCCATTGCCCATGACCCAACCACCGAGGAAAGACCCGATGCCCCTGTTCGAGGCCGCCGCAATCAAGGCAATGCGGCTGCGCAACCGCTTCGTCCGCTCAGCCACGTGGGAGGCCATGGCGGCCGCCGACGGGGCGGTCACCGCGCGCCTGGTGGAGACCACCGCCGCCCTGGCCCGCGGCGGGGTCGGCCTGATCATCAGCAGCCACGCCTTCATCCGCCCGGAGGGGCAGGCCGGACCCGGGCAGGTGGGCGCCTACGCCGACGCACTGGTCCCCGGATTGCGGCAGATGGCCGCCGCGGCCCACGAGAACGGCGCCAAGATCCTTCTGCAGCTGGCCCACGCCGGCTATTTCGCCGCGGAGGCGCTCACCGGCGTGCCGCCGATCGCTGTGTCGGCGGCGGTGAGACTCGACGACACCCCGCGCCGGGAGATGGGCGCCGCCGACATCGGCGCACTGGTCGCGGCTTTCGCGGCGGCGGCCGTGCGTGCCAAGGCAGCCGGCTTCGACGGGGTGCAGCTACACTGCGCGCACGGTTACCTGTTGAATCAATTCCTCTCGCCCCTCTTCAACCGCCGGAAGGACGACTACGGCGGGGCGCTCGCCAACCGGGCGCGGGTGCATGTAGAGACGATCCGGGCAATTCGCCGGGCGGTGGGGCCGGAGTATCCCGTCCTCGCGAAGGTCAACAGCCGGGACTTCGCCGAAGGCGGGCTGGAGCCGCCCGAGGCGCTGGAGGCGGCCCTTCTCATGGAGCAGGCCGGGCTCGACGCAGTCGAGCTGAGCAGCGGCATGACCCGGCATGCCCGCTTCGGCGCAGCCCGCACGGGCATCCGCAACCAGGCGCAGGAGGCCTACCACCGGGAAGAGGCCAAGCTCTTTAAAGCGAAGCTGCGGATCCCCCTGATCCTGGTGGGGGGCATCCGCTCGCTCCCGGTGGCCGAGCGGCTGGTGCGGGAGGGGGTTTGCGATTTCATTGCGATGAGCCGTCCCTTGATCCGCGAGCCGGACTTGATCAACCGCTGGACCTCCGGCGACCGCCGTAAGGCCGCCTGCACCTCCGACAACCTCTGCTTCGGCCCGGCACGCCGGGGCGAGGGGCTCTATTGCGTCACCGCCGCCAGGAAAAAGCGCAGGAGCCCCTGAAACGCTATTCATCCACCTTGCGCCGGGCGGCCTTGAGCCGGCCGCGCTGGACCTTGCGCTCGATCCGTTTTTCGCGCGCGGCGGCGCTCGGCCGGGTCGGCCGGCGACGGCGGGGGGCTGAAGCCGCCGATGCGATCAGGGTCTTGAGGCGCATCAGCGCCTCCTCCCTATTTTTCTCCTGTGTGCGATGATTCTGGGCCTTGATGACCACCACCCCCTCGCGGGTGATGCGCTGGTCGTTTCGGTGAAGCAGGCGGGCTTTGACCGGGGCCGGCAGCGAGGAGGCGGAGATATCGAAGCGCAGGTGAACGGCGGTCGCCACCTTGTTGACATTCTGCCCCCCGGCGCCCTGGGAACGCACGGCGCTGATCTCGATCTCGGAGAGCGGTATCGACAGCCGGTCGGTTATCGGCAGCATGCGGGCGGCCTCGGCAGCGGCGGAGGAGAAGCGGGCAGAGGATCGGAGCGCACGGGCAGCCCGGTGCGCAGAGATCCGGATTGAATTGCCGCACGGATCGTAATCGTTGGGCCAACTTGACACCAACCGCCTAAAATCGCAAGCTGAAACGGCCTTGAGGGAAGATCGTCACAGGGGGTTCATGATCGATGTTGCGGCTGCCATCCTGATGCAAGCGGAGCGGGTGCTGATCGGTCGCCGCCGGGCCGGGGCGCGCCAGGGCGGCTTGTGGGAGTTTCCCGGCGGCAAGATCCGCGCCGGCGAGACCCCGGAGCATTGCCTGCGGCGCGAGATCAAGGAGGAGCTCGGCATCGATATCGAGGTCGGGAAGCTCTTCGGTGAAAGCGTCTATTCCTATCCCGACCAGACCGTGCGGCTGCTGGCCTACCGCTGCACCATGACCGGGGGCCGCCTGGTTCTGAACGACCATGCCCAGCTCATCTGGGCGGCGGCCGATGAGCTCGACCGCTACCGGTTCTGTCCGGCGGACCTCGTACTGGTCGATCGATTGAAGGCGGGTGGATGGCATTCGGAGACGGACAGCGGCGGACGGTGGGCGCCGCCGACACGGAAGGAGGGGGCCTGATGGCCACCCGCTTGTCCCCACTGGCCGTCCTGGGCCTGGCGGCCGCCCTGCTCCTCGCCGCCGTAGCGCAGGATGCCGGCGGCCAGACCGGCCGCACTCCGCCGGCGCCCGCCGCGCCTCAAGCCCCGATCGATCCCCTGCAGAAGGAGTTGGAGCGCGCCGCGGCCGTCAATCTCTCCGTGGCCCGTAAATCGATCCAGGACGATGCCTTCTACAACGCCCGGGTGACTCTCAACGTCTGGAAGATCAGCGCGCTCGAAGCCGGGATCTTCGACCCGAAGATCTACGACGAGCTGCGCAAGCAGCTCTACGAGAAGTCGATCCGGGACAACCTAAGGTGCATCGACAGCGCGATCGCCCGGCACGATGCCGTGAACGCAAACCAGTGCCTGCGCATCTACCAGCTGCACTCCCAGGAGATCGGTGCCTTCGACTCCCGCAAACATGAAGAGCTCAGGAACCGGATCGGCGAGATCCGCAAGAAAGAACGCCAGCGGTGAGGAGTCCGAGATGACACCGCTGCCCGGCCGGCGCGATCCCGCCGCCGCCTCCACCGCGGCCCGCCTGCACCCAATCACCGTCGTGCGCCTGGCCGGGGATGCGGTCGAGATCCGCTGGAGCGAGGCGGCCCGAGGCCTTGCGCTGGCTGTTTTCCGCGGGGACTCGCCCGCGTCGATAGAGACCGCCGCCCCCCTGGCACGCACGGCCGGCAGCTGCCGCGCCGCAGTATCCGGCCTTGCGCCCGACACCCCCCATTTCTTCAAACTGGTCGCACCCGACGGCAGCGCGGTGATCGTCGGCGAGCGCCGGCCTCTCGTGGAGGGATGCCCCAACCTGAGAGACCTGGGTGGATACGAAACCGTAGAGGGGCGACACGTCCGCTGGGGTCTGGTTTACCGCTCGAGCAACCTGAGCCGGCTGACCGAAAAGGGCATCGGCCAGATCCAGCGGCTGGGCATCCAACGGATCTACGACTTTCGCACCTCGGCCGAAGCGCTCAAGCTGCCCTCGCGGTTTCCGGCATCGCCGGCGGCTGCCACGGTGGCGCTCCCCATTCAGCACGGGGAGTTCGAGCCCACCTCGGTCTTCGACCGCATCAAGAGAGGCGATTTCGACTGGATCTCCGAGGAGTTCATGCTCCAGGGCTACATCGAGAGCATCGAACGCTTCCCCCAGGTGTGGCAGCGGCTCTTTCACGACCTGCTCGAACCGGGCAACCGCCCGCTGCTCTTTCACTGCACCGGCGGCAAAGACCGCACCGGCGTCGCCGCCGCCTTGATCCTGCTCGCCCTGGGTGTTCCGGTCGCAACCGTCGTGGCCGACTACGGCCTCTCGGACGGCTACAACGCCGAGGTGCGCCAGGCCATCTACGACCACCTGACACCCTTCGGCGTGGATGTCGCACGGGTGGCGCCGTATTTCACGGCTCCCGAAAGCCGCCTGCGCTCGCTCCTCACCTACCTCCGCGACCGCTACGGAACCGCCAACGACTACCTCGTCCGCCGGGCCGGTGTGAGCCGGGAGACCATCGCAGGGCTGCGCGAGGCGCTTCTGGAGTGACAAGGTGCCGGGGAGGCTCGGCGCAAAGAGGGGCGGTCAGGAGGCGGTCGTGACCGGTGTGAAGGGGCCGCTGACGACGCAGTTGCGCCCCCGGATCTTGGCCTGGTAAAGGTTTTCGTCGGCGCAGCGCAAGAGCGCCTCCGCCGTGACGCTGTCGGTGGCCGGCCGGCGGTCGAACCCGGTCACTCCGAAGCTCGCCGCCACCGTCACCTTTTCGCCCTGGCAGTCGAACGCCTTGCCCGCGATATGGCGCCGCAACCGCTCGGCCAGGGGAAGGGCGTTGTCCAGGGTGGTCTCGGGCAGCACCAGCAGGAACTCCTCACCGCCGTAGCGCGCCAGCCAGTCCGAATCGGTGCGGATGAGCTCATTCACGGATTTGACGAACTCCCTCAGCACCAGGTCCCCGCACTGGTGGCCGTAGGTGTCGTTGATGGACTTGAAGTGGTCCAGGTCGCACAGCGCGATGGAGAGCGCCCGCTGATAGCGCAGCGCGCGGCGGATCTCGCGCGGCAGCTGCTCGTTCATGTACCCCCGATTGTAGCAGCGGGTCAGGGGGTCGCGCTGGGCCAGGTAGCGGATCTGTTTGTTGGCCTTCTCGAGCGACTCATTCTTTTTCTTGAGCCCCTCGTAGAGCAGGGAGTTCTCCATGACGAGCGAGCACTGCTTGGCGAGCACCGCGAGCAGGCGCATGTTTTCCTGGGTCACGAGGCTCGCCTGCAGCGGCGTCAGCACCATCACCATCCCCAGGGTCCGCTTCAGCGTGGCCAGGGGCAGCATCACCAGGGAGCGGCCGCGCTCGGATGCCAGCGCGGGGATAAGGGCCGGCTGACGGCGCTTGAGGACCCAGGAGAAGATGCCGAGCTCGATCTGGGCGTCGCTTTCATTCCGGCACAGGTCCCGCATGGCACGGGGCTCCACCTGGGTCAGGGTGAACTCCTGGGACTGCTCGTCCACCATGAAAAGGGCGCAACCCGCCACCTCGATCAGGTTGCGGATATCCTCCAAAAAGGCTTCCCAGATCTGTTGGACGCTGGCGGGAAAATCGATCTTGTCCTGGAATTGTCCCAGCTGTTCGATCTTGTCGACCAGCTGGATGAGCGCGGAGTGATTGGCTGCCATGACGTCCATCGCCCGTAGGGTGGGTGGGGTGTAAGCGCTCCCGCCACCGGGAGTCGGGGTTGTCGCCGCGAGTGCTGATAGGCGCTTTATATCAAAGCGCTTCTGTTTTCAAGCCATGGCGGAGGCGGCCGTCCGCCTCTTTACGTCTGGATTTTGAGGCCTACCTGGGCTACATAGCGACGCGGGGGCGTGTCTCGCAGCCCCCATGGACAGGTGGCGATGGCGACCGTACCGCATGTGACCTTGTTTATCCAGTGTCTGGTGGACACCCTTCGGCCCCAGGTGGGCGAGGCCATGGTGGCCGTCCTGGAGCGGCTCGGAATGGCCCTGGACTGCCCCGAGGACCAGACCTGCTGCGGCCAGCCGGCCTTCAACTCCGGCTTCCGGAAGGAGGCCCGCGCAGCCGCCCGGCGGTTCATTCGGATTTTCGAAAACGCCGGGACCATCGTCTCACCCTCGGGCTCCTGCGTCCACATGGTACGCCACCACTACCCGGAGCTGTTCAACGAGGAACCGCTCTGGCGGCGCCGCGCGGAACAAATCGCCGCCCGCACCTATGAATTCTCCGAGTTTCTGGTCGATGTCCTGAAGGTGGAGAACGTGGGCGCCCGCTACGCCGGCCGGGTGACCTACCACGACTCCTGCCACCTGCTGCGCGGAATCGGGGTCAAGCAGCAGCCGCGGGCGCTCCTGCGCCGGGTCGCCGGCCTCGAACTGATCGAAATGAAGAACGCGGATTATTGCTGCGGTTTCGGCGGCGCTTTTGCGGTGAAATACCCGGACATCTCGACCGCCATGGTCAACGACAAGGTCGACCACATCGTGAATTCCGGCGCCGACACCGTGGTCGGCTGCGACACCGGCTGCCTTATCAACATCGCCGGCGCCATCAGCCGCCGGGGGCTTCCCATCAAGACCCTACACATCGCGGAGGTTCTCGCCCGGCGATAGGAACGAGGGTTGAGCAACGCACAAACGGTGGGGAAGCGGCCCCCTCGACCCCTTGGCCCCTTGACCCCTCGAACCCTGCTTTTCAACTATGTCCGACGTCAGCACTGAAAACTATGTCGCGGAGGCCCGGCGGGGGATTGCCGACCCGGTGTTGCAGCGCTCCCTCACCTCGCTCCAGGATCGCTTCGGCCGCGGCACGGCCGAGGCCTACCGCAGGCTGCCCGAGGGGCCGGGACTGCGGCTCACGGCGCACGCCATCCGCGAAAAAGCGATCGCGAACCTCGACCTCCTCCTGGAGACCCTGGCGGAAAAGATCCGCGAGAGGGGCGGACGGGTCTTTTTTGCGGCCACCGCCCGGGAGGCCGTGGATTACTGCATTTCCGTCGCGCGCCGCAACGGGGTGCGCATGGTGGTCAAGGGCAAGTCCATGGTGACCGAGGAGATCGGTCTCAACCCGGCGCTCGAAGCGGCCGGGATCGAGGTCGTCGAGACCGACCTCGGGGAGTACATCATCCAGCTCGCCGGCGAGAAACCCTCCCACATCATCGCCCCGGCCATCCACAAGACCCGCCACGAGGTGGCCGATCTCTTCGCCCGCCGGCTCGGCATCCGCCGCACGACCCACCCGCCCGAGCTGACCCAGGCGGCCCGCGAGGCCCTGCGGGCGAAATTCCTCGCGGCCGACATGGGCACCTCCGGGGTCAACCTGGCCTGCGCCGAAACCGGCCACATCACCACGGTCTCGAACGAGGGCAACATCCGCATGGCCACAACCCTCCCGCGGGTCCACGTCGCCTTCATGGGCATGGAGCGGGTCGTGGCGCGCCTCGACGAGTATGAGATCATCCTGAGGCTGCTCTGTCGGGGCGCCTCGGTCCAGTCCATGGGCACCTATGTGAGCTTCGTCGGCGGCCCCCGCCGGCCCGGGGATGCGGACGGACCCGAGGAGTTTCACCTGGTCGTGATCGACAACGGCCGCAGCCGGATCCTGGCCGACCCGCAGTTCCGGGAGATGCTCTGCTGCATCCGCTGCGCGGCCTGCCTCAACGTCTGCCCGGTCTACGGCAAGATCGGGGGCCATGCCTACGGCTTCGCCTACTCCGGGCCGGTGGGGGCAGTGGTGACCCCGCTCCTGACCGGGATCAACCGCGCCCGGGACCTCTGCTGCGGGGAGACGCTCTGCGGGGCCTGCAAGGATGCCTGCTCGATGGCCATCGACCTGCCGCGCATGCTGCTCGCCCTGCGCGCAAAGCTCGCCTACGGCGACCCGGACTGGGGGGTGGCGCCCGCCGGCCGCGCCGAACGACTCGCCTACCGCGGCTGGTCCCGGCTGGTCGGAAACCGGCGGGTGTACGAACTGGCGCTGAGACTCGCCGCCCTGGGGCAGCGGCTTCTGCCGCAGGCGCAGGGAATGATCCTGCGCCTGCCCCCGCCCCTTCAGGGCTGGACCCGGAGCCGCGATCTCTTTCCGCTGGCGCCGGAGACGTTTATCGAGCGCTGGCGCAAAGGGAAAGTGCCGCGTAACGAGCACCGAGTTCAAAGCAAACCTCGGAGTGGTGCGGCGGGGTCGGAGTCGGCATCGCTATCGGCCCAACACTCGAGAAGCGACGGTTTAAAGGGATGATTTCAGCCGATCAAGAGCGGTTCATGCAGCGGATCCGGACGGCGCTGGGGTATGCCCGGGATGCCGCCCGCACGGCGGCGGGGCTCTTTGCCGAAAACCCCTCGGCGGAAGAGTTGGAGATCCTCGATCGGATCGGAAAACGCACCGAGACCGAGCGCGACGCCCTGCTGGAAGAGTTGGTCGCAGCCGGGAAACCCATCAACCTCGCGGTGATCCCGGCACCCGATCTCGCCGCGGCCGCGGCCGCCATTGTGAGCCTGGTGGATGAGAAAACCCCGGAATGGGGGCAATCCAAAAGCGTCGCCGCCTGGCGCCATCCCCTGATCGACGACCTGAACCTGCCGGAGAGGCTCTCCCGGCTGAAGGTCCCGGTGCGGACCGCCGACCCGGTCGACCCCGCCGCCGGCCCTGCGGCCGCACAGGCCGAACGCAACCGCCAGCGCAACGATCTCATCGCCGCCTTCATCGGGGTGACCGCGGCCGATTTCTGCATGGCCGACACCGCAACCCTGGTCCTGCGCAACCGCCCCGGCCAGCCGCGTTCGACGGCCCTCATCCCCTCCATCCACATCGCCGTGATCGCGCGCGGGCAGATCATCCGCGACATGAAGGAGCTCTTCGCCCTGCTGCGCTGGGACGAACGCTTCCGGCAAGAAGGCCTCTCCAACTACATGTCCTTCATTTCCGGCCCCAGCAAGACCGCCGACATCGAGGCCACCATGGTCCACGGCGCCCACGGC
>JALOOS010000275.1 GCA_025454275.1 Desulfobacterales bacterium
GCGCTTGATGGAATCGATGCCGAGGTCGGCTTCGATGTCCATGTCCAGGCCGAGCATCTCGACCGGGTAGCCGGTCAGCTCGCTCACGACGGTCAGCAGCACCGTTTCGAGCTCCGGCCGGGGTGCGGCGGAAACGGCGGCGGGGGCCGGCGCTGCGGCGACGACTGGCGGGGGCGGCTGATCCGGCGCCGATGGGGCCGCAGGCGTTTGAATCGTCGCAACGGCCGGCCGTGAAGCGGCCGGGGCCTCGGCCGCTTTGCCCGGGGCGATGGTCTTCGGTTCCTGGGGAAGGTCGACGGTAAGGCCGGTCAGGCGGCCCGTGTTGCGCACCAGTTCGAGCAGTGCCCGCGCGGCTTCGCTCTGGGTTTCAAGGAACTTCTCGTGCGCCTGAGCGGTCTGGAGCTGGATGGCCTGAATGGCCTTGAGCCCCTCCTGAACCGACCGCAGCGCATCGGTGATGGGGTCCGTGTTGCCGTTAGTGTTTTTCGCCATGATCTCTTTGCTGTCGGATGGATGTTGCCGGCGCTCGAGCACTGCCGCCGTTGCAGGCGCCCGGTTCGGTTTGCCGGGTTGGGGCAGGGGATGATCAAGGCCGGGATCGCCCCCGGTCGCTCGCCGGGGGATCGCCCGGGCCGGCGGCTCGGGTCGGCGGAAGTTGGCGCCGGCGACCGGGATCCGCATGCGGGACGCATCCGCCTCCGGCGGAGGGGATTCCCAGCCCTCCAGGCGGACCGGATGGCCGAGGGCCGCGAGACGGCACAATGCCTTCGCCAGGTCGGGCAGGCCGGAGGTTCTGCCGCCCGATCCGTCCAGGGCGAATGCCTGGAAGGATCGATCCTTGAGGATGGCGGCCACCAGTCCCGTCAGGACGCTCCGGGGCCCGACTTCCACGAACGTGCGAACCCCGGCTGCGTGCATGGCCTCGATTTCGCCCACGAAGTCGACCGGCTGCAGCATGTGCGCGGCGAGAATTCGGCGGGCCTGCTCGGCTTCCTGCGGATAGGGGCCGGCGCTCGTGTTGGAGAAAACGGGTATGAGGCCCGGCCGGATGGACACCGTCTGCAGCGCAGCGGCAAACTTCCGCTGGGCGCTCTCCATGAGCGGGCTGTGGAACGCTCCGCCCACCGCCAGCGGCTTCAGCGCATAGCCGCTGCGGCGGCAGAGCTCCGCCGCCCGCGCGATCGCTTCCGGCGGGCCGGAGAGCACCCCCTGATCGGGCGCGTTGCGGTTGGCCAGAACCACCGGCAGGCCCGATGCCGCGATTCTCTCCGCCAGATCCGCGAGCGGCGCGCGCACCGCCAGCATGGCTCCCGGTTCGGCCTGCGCCATGGCGCTGCCGCGGGCCGCGGCGAGGTCGAGGAAATCGGCCTCGTCGATCCGGCCGGCGGCGCAGAGCGCCGTCAATTCACCGAAGCTGTGCCCGGCGGCGGCATCCGGGCGGACGCCGAATTCCGCGAGCACGCGCACCAGCGCCAGACTGACCGCGCCGATGGCCGGCTGCGCCGCATCCGTCGCCCGCAAGGCGGCCTCGGCGGCCTCCGCCGCCGACCCCCTCCAGGGATAGATCAGCTCGCCGAGCGGCGTTGGCAGCGCCAGGCGGCGGGCGGCGTCGTCCAGCACGGTCATGGCCTCGGGGAACAGGCAGACGATCTCGCGGCCCATGCCCGCATACTGGCTGCCCTGGCCGGGGAAAAGGAACGCGAGCTTGCCGCGCTCCGCCGGACCGCCGCAGAAAAGATCGGGGAGCCGGAGTGCGTCGGCTTGATCATCGGAGCGGAGCGCTTCGGCCGCTTGCTGCAGCCCGGTGCGGGCCCGCGAAGGGTCTTCGGCCGCTTGCAGCAGCCGGTAGCGCTGGCGCGCATCGAACCGGGAGCGTGTCGCGGCGGCGGCCCGCGCCCAGTCGGCGGCAGAGAGAGGATCCGCCAGGGATCGGGTGAAGTCGGAGACGGACCGCGAGAGCTCCGCACGGCTTTCGGCCGAGAACGCGATGATCTGCACCGAGCCGTCCCAGGCCACGCAGGGTTTGGTGGGGCGGTGTTCCTCCAGGACCAGGTGGAAGTTGCTGCCGCCGAAGCCGAAGGCGCTGACCGCGGCGCGTCGCGGATGCTCGCCGTTCGAAAGCCACGGCCGGGTGCGGGTGTTCAGATAGAACGGCGACGCGTCGAGACCAAGCGCGGGATCGGGCTCATCCGCCTTGAGGGTGGGCGGCAGGACCTTGTGGTGCACGGCCAGGGCGGCCTTGATCAGGCCGGCCGCGCCGGCCGCGGCCTTGGTGTGGCCGATCATGGACTTGACCGAGCCCAGCGCGCAGCGTCGGCCGTCTGCGGCGGGGCCTCCCCGGACGCGGCAAAGGGCCTGGAACTCGACCTTGTCGCCCACGCGCGTGCCCGTGCCGTGGGCCTCGACCAGCTCGACGGTGCCGGGGTCGAACCCGGCCGCGGCGTAGGCCGCTTCCATGGCCTGGACCTGCCCCTCGATGCGGGGGGCGTAGATGCTCTGGGAGCGGCCGTCGCTCGCGGAGCCGATGCCCCGGATCACGGCGTAGATCCGGTTGCCGTCGCGCTCGGCATCCGCCAGGCGTTTGAGCACCACGAGGCCGACGCCCTCCCCCAGCACGGTGCCGTCCGCGTTCTGCGAAAACGGCCGTGCGTCGCCGGTGGGCGAGAGGATCTGGGTCTTGGCGAAACACATGTGCATGAAGATGTCGTTCAGCGTGTCGACCCCGCCGGTGATCACCATGTCGCTGCGGCCCGAGGCGAGTTCCAGCAGCGCGAGGTGCAGGGCGGCGAACGAGCTGGCGCAGGCGGCGTCCACCACGCAGTTGGTCCCGCTCAGGTCCAGACGGTTGCTGATCCGGCCGGCCACCACGTTGCCCAGCAGCCCCGGAAAGGAGTTTTCCTGCCAGGGCACGTAGGAATCGGCGATGCTGCAGATGATCTGCTCGCAGCGTTCGGCGTCGATGCCGGCGTCCTGCAGCGCCCGGCGCCACTTGGGGTAACCGAGCCGCGAACTCAGCGGGATGACCAGCTCCTGAGTGCCCGTGACGCCGAGGATCACGCTGGTGCGGCGGCGGTCGAACGGCAGCCCCGCGTCCTGCAGGGCCTGCTTGGCCGCTGCGAGCGCCAGCAGCTGGGAGGTGTCGGTCGCCTCGAGCGGGGAGGTGTCGGTCGCCTCGAGCGCGGAAGGCGGGATGCCGAATTCGGAGGGGTCGAAGTCGACCGGGGAGATGAACCCCCCGCGGGTGCAATAGACCCGATCCGGGGTGCGCGGGTCGGGGTCGAAGTAGTCCTGCTTCGCCCAGTGCGTGGACGGCACTTCCGTGATGGCATCCTGCCCGCGGAAGAGAAGCCGCCAGTATTCCTTCAGTCCCGAAGACTTGGGAAAAAAGCAGCTCATCCCGATGATGGCGGCGGGGCAGAAATCTTCTTTCATGCTCTTTCAGGCGATCCGATAAATGGAATTAAGTGAAAACGAAATACCAGGGCCCGGCTGTCGGTG
>JALOOS010000276.1 GCA_025454275.1 Desulfobacterales bacterium
GCACCTGGCGGCCTACACCGTGCACGACCTAACCTTTTTCTTCTTCCTTTGCTTCCTGCCCCTCGGCAAGCACTTCCACGTGATCACCTCGCTCTTCAACGTCTTCTTCATGCGCCTCGACAAGGGCACCGTCAAACCCGTGCGCCACGGGGTGCCGGACAGCGGGCTGGACGAGCTGAAATCCTTCGGGGTCAAGCAGCTCGAGGAGTTCACCTGGAAGCACATGCTGGACTTCTACAGCTGCGCCGACTGCGGGCGCTGCTCGGACCGCTGCCCGGCGAACCGGGTCAAGCGCCCGCTCTCGCCGCGCTTTATATCGATCAAGGCGCGCGACGCCCTCTTTGCGCGTTACCCGCTCCATGGGGCCGCCGCCGAGAGCCAGCCGCTGATCGGCGGGATCTACTCCGAGGACGAGATCTGGTCCTGCACCACCTGCGGCGCCTGCGAGGAGGAGTGCCCGGTGGCGATCGAGTACATCGACAAGATGGTCGACCTGCGCCGCGGGATGGTGGACGACGGGCTGGTGCCCCAGTCCCTGCAGAAGCCCTTGAGCGCCATCGAGAAGCGGGGCAACCCCTGGGGCAAGCTCGAGAAGAAGCGCGCCGACTGGACCGCGGGCGTGGGGGAGGGGTGCAAGGTCAAGCTCTTCGAGAAGGGCGAGACGGCCGAGACGCTCTACTTCGTCGACAGCATCACCTCCTACGACGACCGCATGCAGAAGATCGCCCAGGCGACGGCCCGGGTGCTCTGCGCGGCCGGGGTGGATTTCGGCATCCTCGGCAAAGACGAGAAGGACAGCGGCCACGAGGTCCGGCGCTTCGGGGAGGAGATGCTCTTTCAGAGCCTGAAGGAGCACAACACCGAGGCGATCCAGGCCGCCGGGGTGAAGCAGATCGTCGCCTCCGACCCCCATGCCTACAATGCCCTCAAGAAGGACTACGCCGGGCTGCCGCCCGTGCGCCACATCAGCGAGGTGGCGGCCGAGGCGCTGCGCAGCGGGAGGATGACGCTCGGGCCGGCGGCCGACGGCGCCAGGACCTATGTCCTCCACGACCCCTGTTATCTCGGCCGCCACAACGGCCTCTACGCGGCGCCGCGCGAGGTGATGGACCGGATCCCCGGCCTGAAGCGCGCGGAGATCACCGGCGACTGCCGCGACCGCTCCTTCTGCTGCGGCGGCGGCGGGCTCATGCTCTTCTACGAGCCCGAGGAGGAGCAGCGCATGGGGGTCGTGCGCGTGAAGATGGCCCAGGCGGCCGGTGCGGATGTCATCGTCACGGCCTGCCCGTTCTGCCTGGTCAACATCGAGGATGCGATCAAGGTGGCGGGTCTCGAAGGCCGAATGGAGGCCATCGACCTGAGTGAGTTGATCGACCGGTACATTCAACGACCGGGCGGATGAACCATCCGCCGGAGCAAGGGAGGGAGATGATGGAGATCCTGGTGTGTGTCAAACGCGTACCCGACTCCGCCGAAAACGAGATCGAGGTCAAGGCCGACGGCTCGGACATCAAGCGCGAGGACCTGGTCTACTCGGTGAACGAGTGGGACAACTACGCGGTCGAGGAGGCGATTCAAATCGTGGACCGCGTCGGCGGCTCCGTGACCGTGGCCTCGATCGGCAGCCCCGATGCCGAAGAGGTGGTCCGGCGGGAGATGGCCATGGGGGCCAACAACGGACTGCTCCTGGTCGACCCGGCCTTCGAGGGCTCCGACGGCGGCGGCATCGCCGCCATCCTGGCCGCCGCGGTGCGCAAGGGCAAATACGATCTCGTTCTGACCGGCGCCCAGGCCGACGACGGTGCGGCCCAGGTCGGCGGCATGCTGGCCGCCCTGCTGGACTGGCCCTATGCCTCGCTCGTGAACCTGATCGAGGTCAAGGAGGGGGGCGTGCTCCGGATCGGCCGGGAGATCGAAGGCGGCAACCAGGAGATCAACGAGATCGAGACCCCGTGCGTGCTCTCGATCCAGACCGGCATCAACGAACCGCGCTACGTGGGGATCCGCGGCATCCGCAAGGTGGCCTCGGTGGAGATCCCGACCCTGACGGCCGCCGACCTCGGGCTCGCCCCGGGGGCCGTCGGGCGCACAGGGGCCAAGGTGAAACGCGTGGACTATTTCGTGCCGCCGGCGGGCGCCGGGGCCGAAATCCTGCAGGGCAGCACCGATGAGATCGCCGCGAAGCTGGTCGATCTGCTCAAAGCCAAAGGAGGGCTAAAGTGATGGGCGGTCAGATATTTGCCTTCATACTGCACAAGGACGGAAAGGCCGACGACTCGGCCCTCGAGCTCGTCAGCGCCGCGAAGAAACTGTCGCCGGATGCCGCCCCCACGGCCATCGTGACCGGGGCGGGCGCAGGCCTCGACGCCGCCTGCGCCGAGGCGGCGGCCGCCTATCCCACCGTCTGGAAATTCGCTGCCGACGCCCTTGCCTACCCGAATGCCGAAGCGATCCGGCCGCTGTTGCAGAAGGTCCTGCCGCCGGGGGCGCTCCTGCTCCTGCCGCACACCACCTTCGGGATGGATCTGGGGCCGGGGCTCGCGGTCAAGCTGGGCGCGGCCTACATCCCCGATGTCGTCGCCATCGAAAGCCGGGACGGGTCGGTGCTCACGGTCGTGCGCCAGGAGTTCAACGGCCAGGCCAGCACCCACGTTCAGGCCGACATCGCCGGCGGGGCCGTGATCAGCCTGCGCTCCGGCTGCTTTGCGCCCGACGAGACGAAGGCGGCAGGGGGGCAGGTGGTCGACAAGTCGGCCGAGGCCGGCGCGCTGGCGGCCCGGCGCCGCTTCGTCGAGGTGCTCCAGGCCGAGGTCGGCGACGTCGACATCACCAAGGAGGATGTCCTCGTCTCGGTCGGCCGCGGGATCGGCGACAAGGAGAACATCCCGGTGGTCGAGGATCTCGCCAAGGCCATGGGCGCCGTGGTCTCCTGCTCGCGGCCGATCGTGGACGCCAAGTGGCTCGAAAAAGGACGCCAGGTCGGGACCTCGGGCAAGACGGTCAAGCCCAAGGTCTACCTGGCGCTCGGCATCAGCGGCTCCTTCCAGCACATGGGCGGCCTCAAGGGCAACCCCTTCATCGTGGCCGTCAACAAGAACCCCAAGGCCCCCAT
>JALOOS010000277.1 GCA_025454275.1 Desulfobacterales bacterium
TCCCGCCACGCCACCACGCGGGGCGCGTCCTGCACCTCGCCGCACACGCTTTTGATGGAGTCGATGATCTGGATATATCCCGTGCAGCGGCAGAGATTTCCGGCGATGGCCGTCCGGATGTCCTCGTCGGAGGCGGCCGGGTTCTCATCCAGAAGCGCCTTGGCCGAGAGGATCATTCCGGGGGAGCAGAATCCGCACTGGATGCCGCCGTATTCCACGAAAGCCTTTTGCAGCGGGTGCAGACTGCCGTCGGAGGCGGCCAGCCCCTCGATCGTCGTCAGGCTCCGGCCGTCGAGTTCGGCAGCCAGATAGAGGCACGAGTTGACGGCGGCGCCGTCGACGATCACGGTGCAGGCCCCGCATTCGCCGCTGCCGCAGCCCTCCTTGGTGCCGGTATAGCCGAGTTCCTCCCGGACGAAGTGCAGCAGGGTCCAGTGGTCCTCCACCCGCGCCGTCATCCGGTTGCCGTTGAACGTAAAGGCTATGTCTTTGGCCATAAGCTTCCTCGTTTATGATCGCGGCTGGAAAGCCGCTCCCACAGATTCCTTTTTCTCTGCTTGCGCCTTCCCCCTTCCGACTTCACCCTTCAAACTTCCCCCATCCACCTTCCCCCTTCCCCCCTCGAATTTCCCCCTTCCGCATTCCGCCCTCCGCATTCCGCCTTATCTCTTTGCCCTCTCCAGCGCCAGGATCCCCATGCGCTTGACCAGCACGCCCACCATTTCGCGGCGATACCAGGCCACTCCGCGAATGCTGTCCCGCACGCGCGATTCGCCGGCGGCGATCCGTCCGGCTTCGGCTAGCGTTTCCTCTGTGACCGGCCGGCCGGTCAGATAGGCCTCGGCCTCCCGCGCGCGGAACGGCGTGGGCGCGGCCACCCCGAGACAGATGCGCGCCTTGGTGCAGGTCGCCATATCCGCCTCCAGGCTGAGCAGGACCCCGACCCCCAACATCGGCAGTTCCATGGCCTCCCGGCGGCCGTGCTTGACATAGGCCCCGCCGGTCCGCGGCGCGATCGGCGGAATGATGATCTCCGTCAGGATCTCGGCGCCCTGCAGATCGCATTGTCCCGGCCCCAGGAAAAAACGCGTCAGGTCGATCAGGCGGTCCCCCTTGGCGCCGTAGATGTGGGCCTTGCCGTCCAGCGCGATGAGGGGGATGGCACCGTCGGCCGACGGGACGGCGTTGACCAGGTTGCCGCCGATCGTGGCCACGTTGCGGATCTGGACCGAGCCGATGTTTTTCACCGCGTCGTGCAAAATGGGATAGCGGTGCTGGATGAGAGGCGAGCGCTCGATCGAACGGTGGGTCATGAATGCACCGATGTAGAGCTCGCCAGTCTCGGCGTTCAAAAAGGGACGGTCCTGGCCGATGATGTGTCGGAGCGAGATCAGGCCGTCCGGCGCCAGTTTGCCCTCCTTGATTTTGACCAGCACGTCCGTGCCGCCGGCGATGTACTTGGCCCGCCCGCGACGGGATTCGTGCATGGATATGGCCTCATTCAGGCTGCGGGGCACGAGATAGGTGAAGTTGCGCATGCGCTCCTCTCAGCGGTCGGCGTTGCCCCGGTCTCACAAGGGGCGGTTGTCGAAAATGCGCTTGGACTTGCGTTCCGAACGCGGCAGGCTGCAGTAATCCACGATGTCCACCTCCGGCCGCACCATGATGCGGGTGCGAATCTGCTCCGCCACCTGTCGGGCCAGCTCGGGCCGTCGGCCGGCCTCCAGCCCGTTGCAGCATTCCAGCCGGATGATCATGTGGTCCTTGCCGTCCTCCCGGCGATCGAGAAGGACCTGAAACTCGCAGCTGGCCTCCGTGATCCCGGACAGCACCTGATCGATCTGCGAAGGATAGATATTGACTCCGCGGAAGATGATCATGTCGTCCGAACGGCCCAGGATCCGGTCGTGCATGGGCAGCAGATTTCCGCATGAACAGGGCTGCGGGATCATCCGCGTCAGGTCCCGGGTGCGGTAGCGGATCAGGGGCGTTGCCTCCTTGCACAGGGTGGTGACCACCATCTCGCCCATCTCCCCGGGGGCGACCGGCTGGAAGGTGTTGGGGTCGAGAATCTCGAGAATATAGTAATCCGCCCAATAATGAATCCCCTCGTGCCGTCTGCAGTCGAGGCCGGTTCCCGGGCCGTAAAGTTCCGTCATGCCCGGGATGTCGAACATGTCCTCCAGCCCCAGCAGTTCTTTGATCCGGCGCCGCATGGCATCGCTGCTGCGCTCCGAGCCGAAGATCATCTTGCGCAGCCGGATTTTCTCCCGGAGCCCCCGACGGTTGACTTCCTCGGCGACCAGCAGGCCCATGGAGGCGGTGCAGCACATGACGGTCGGCTGGAGATCCTCCAGAAACTGGCACTGCATCTCCAGGTTTCCGGGACCGATGGGCAGGGCCATGGCGCCGAAGCGCTCGCAGCCGAGCTGAAACCCGACCCCCGCGGTCCACAGGCCGTAGCCCACGGCGATCTGCACGCGATCCTCAGTGGTGAGGCCGGCCATCTCGTAGCACCGGGCGAAAAACTGGGCCCAGTCGTCCACATCTTTTTGGGTGTAGGCCAGCACCTTCTTCTTCCCGGTGGTGCCCGAAGAGGCGTGAATGCGCACCACCCGGTCCTCGGGCACCGCCAGCAGCGGAAACGGGTAGCCCTCGCGCAGATCGTCGGCGGCAGTGAAGGGCAGCCGGCGGATGTCCTCGAGCGAGCGCACATCCTGCGGCCGGACCCCGGCCTGATCCAGCCGTCTTCGATAAAACGCCGAGCCCGCATACGCGTGCGCCAGCGTCCACTGCAGGCCCTTCAGCTGGTGGTTATAAAGTTCAGCGCTGCATTTAAAAGATGGCATGAAGGTCTTGACCATATGCCGGCCCCCTTGATTCAGTTCCTCTTTCCGCCTTCCGAATTCCGCCTTCCGAATTCTTCCCGCAAAACGTCAGTCGCATCAATGTCCACCTTGAGCGTGCCCCCATTGATCACCACCCCATAATCCTCCCGGGCGCGTTCGATGCTGACGTAGCCGTTGGCCGCATCGGATTCCACCGCCTCCGGGTCGCGCTCGAACGGCTCGCCGTAGCCGCCTCCGCCGGCGCTGTGGAATTCG
>JALOOS010000039.1 GCA_025454275.1 Desulfobacterales bacterium
TGCGGGCGGTCGAGAACCGCCGCGCCCTGGTGCGCGCGGCCAACACGGGGATCAGCGGGTTCATCGACCCCGCGGGCCGCGTGCTCGATCGAACGGAGCTGATGGTCGAGGCGGCCCACGTGCGGCCGCTGCCGCTCCTGGAGGTGGAAACCGTTTACACCCGCCACGGCGACCTGTTCGCAGCCGGCTGCCTCGTGATCACTCTCGCCGCCGCCGGATGGGGGTGGCGGCAATCACGGCGCCGCCCGACGGCACCGGCCCTTTCGCATGGAGGAAATTGAGATGAGCTACGAAATCAAACAGACCCTCAAGGATGTGAGCGCCAAGGTCGAAAAAATCCGGGACTGTCTTTGACGTCGCGGGCAACCGGCGCCGCCTGGCCGAACTGGAGGCCATCATCGGCAAGGAAGGCTTCTGGAATAAACCCGAGGCGGCCACGGGGCTTTTGAGGGAACGCACAGCGATCAGCCAGCGGCTGGAGCGCCTGGGGAAGATCGAGCGGGAACTCGAGGAGACCCAAGGGCTGCTCGAGATGGCCGTCGAGGAGAACGACGAGGAGACCCTCGCCGACCTCGGGCGCACCGCCGAAGAGCTGCGCCGGCGCGCAGATCGATTTGCGCTCGATATCATGCTGGACGGCGAGGATGACAGCCGCAACGCCATCGTCTCCATCAACGCCGGGGCCGGCGGCACCGAGGCCCAGGACTGGGCCAACATGCTCTTTCGCATGTACACGCGCTGGGTGGAGCGCAAAGGATACAAGCTCGAGCTGATCGACCTGCAGCCGGGAGAGGAGGCGGGGATTAAAAGCGCCACCTTCACCGCCTCCGGCGAGAACGCCTACGGCTACCTCAAATCCGAGGTGGGGGTCCACCGCCTGGTGCGGATCTCCCCTTTCAACGCCAGCGGCAAGCGGCACACCTCTTTCGCATCGGTCTTCGTCTACCCCGAGCTCGACAACGAAATCGTGGTCGACATCGAGGAGAAGGATTTGCGCATCGACGTCTTCCGCGCGAGCGGATCCGGCGGCCAGCACGTCAACAAGACCAGCAGCGCCGTGCGGATCACCCATCTGCCGAGCGGGATCGTCGTGCAGTGCCAGCAGGAAAAATCGCAGCACCGCAACAAAGACCTGGCCATGAAGGTCCTGCGGGCGCGGCTGCACCAGCGCGAAAAGCAGAAGCAGGACGAAAAACTCCAGGAGATGCACGACAGCAAGGAGGAGATCGCCTGGGGCAGCCAGATCCGCTCCTACGTGCTCCAGCCCTACCAGCTGGTGAAGGACCACCGCATCGGCCTTGACGTCGGCAACGTGGCCGAGGTGCTCGACGGCGGCATCGACCCCTTCATCGAGGGGGTGCTGCTCGCCCGCAGCCTGGGAGGCGCCAAGGCGGCGTAACCTCCTCGTGGACCCGGTTGCGATCATCGAGCGATTCTACCCGCCGGGATCCCTGTCCCACCGCATACTCCTGGAGCACGGGCGGCTGGTGGCGCAAAAGGCCCTGGCCGCCGCCGCCCGGGTCCCCCACCTCAACCCGGACCTCGCCTTCGTCGAAGCGGCCGCCATGCTGCACGACATCGGCATCTTTCTCACCCACAGCCCCGGTCTGGGCTGTGCCGGCAAAGAGCCCTACATCCGCCACGGAATCCTCGGCCGCAGCCTGCTGGATGAGATCGGACTGCCCCGCCACGGGCTCGTCTGCGAGCGGCACGTCGGGGTGGGGATCAGCCGCGAGGATATCCGCCGCCACCGCCTCCCGCTGCCGGCGCGGGACATGCTGCCTCTCTCCATCGAGGAGCAGATCATCTGCTTCGCCGATAAATTTTTCTCCAAGGATGGAAACGGGCTTCCTTCCCGGGAAAAATCGGTCGCGCGGATCCTCGAGAGCCTGCGCCCTCACGGCGGGGACAAGGTCGAACGCTTTCAGCAGTGGGCGGCGCTCTTCGCCTGATCCGCCCGCCGCAAGACGGCTCACCCCGCATTGACACCACCTGCCGGGCATGGTATCCGGCGGCCTGATTTTCATTCCAATCCCTATCCGCCACGGGAAGCATGTCTTCGGAAACCCTCATCCTGGTCCTCGGCTACGCCATCGGGCTATACATGGCCTGGAACATCGGCGCGAACGATCTGGCCAATTCCATGGCTTCGGCCGTGGGCGCCAAGGCGATCACCGTCCGGCAGGCCGTGGTGATCGCCGCGACCCTCAACGTGGTCGGGGCGACCTTCATCGGCTCCCACGTGACCGACACCATCCGCCACGGGATCGTCGCCCCCGGGGCCATGGCCGACCCCCGCGAGGCCATCCTCGGAGCCCTCTCGGCCCTGCTCTCGGCCGCCCTCTGGGTCAGTTTCGCCACCTGGCGCTCGCTGCCGGTATCGACCACCCACTCCATCGTCGGGGCCATGGTGGGGTTCGGTCTCATCACGAGCGGCCTGAAGGCGATTCAATGGAAGGTCTTGCTAGGGGTCGTGGCGAGCTGGGTCATCTCCCCGCTCTTCGCGATGGTCATCGGGCTTGCCGTGTTCAAGCTCATCGTCTGGCTCATCATGTCCCGGTCCGAGCCATACCGGCGCGCCCTGCGCTATTCGCCGATCTTCATCGGCCTCGCCGTCTTCATCGTCGTCATGTCCTTTCTCTACAAGACCCCGCTCGGCAAGGCCTTTCAGGTGGCTACCCCGGTAGCGGCGGGTCTTTCCATTCTGGCGGCCGCGGCGATCGGCTATGCCGGCAAACAGCTTCTCGTTCGCACAGTCAGGCGGCACGCCGAAGAGGGCGCGGAAGGCGTCTTCCGCTTCATCCAGGTCGGCACCTGCTGCTACGTCGCCCTGGCGCAGGGGGCGAACGACGTCGCCAACGCCATCGGACCGCTCGCCGTCATCTATTTTTTCGTCCATTTCGGGGAGATCGGCAGCAAGGTCCCCGTACCGATCTTCCTGCTCTTGTTCGGGGGCGTCGGGATTGCCGCGGGCATCGCCATGGCCGGCAGTCGGGTGATGGAGACGATGGGCGAGCGGATCACCACCCTGACCAACACCCGCGGCTTCGCGGTCGAGTTCGCCGCGGCCACCACCGTGCTGATCGCCTCAA
The DNA here is from genome assembly GCA_025454275.1 of Desulfobacterales bacterium. Taxonomy (GTDB): domain Bacteria; phylum Desulfobacterota; class Desulfobacteria; order Desulfobacterales; family SpSt-501; genus SpSt-501. The sequence goes on from JALOOS010000039.1 coordinate 3,093, forward strand.
AGCTCGGCCTGCCGGTGTCGACCACCCACAGCGCCGTAGGCGGCATCATCGGGGTGGGGCTCGCCGGCGGCATCGACGCCGTCAACCTGCGCGTCGTGTTTCAGATCATTCTCTACTGGGTGCTGACCGTCCCGGCGGCGGCACTCACCAGCATGGGGGTTTTCAGCGTCCTCAAGCTCTTTTTCTAGCAACGAGGAGGGGTTATGCGCTTTCCGTTCTTCAAACTGTTCCGGACCTCGCCCTTCGAGGGGCTCATCGAGCACATGGACAAGGTGAAAGAGTGCGGGCTCGCCTTTCAGGAGGCGATCGAGTGCCACCTCTCGAAGGAGTGCCACCGCTTCGCCGAGCTCAAAAAAGTGGTGGACGATCTCGAGCACCAGGCCGACGCCATCAAGCGCCGCATCCGCGGCCACCTGCCCAAGGGCACCCTCATGCCCGTGGACAAGTTCCAGCTCTTCCGCTACCTCGGGGAGCAGGACAACGTCCTCGACTCGGTCCAGGACGCGCTCGACTGGCTCTCGTTCCGCATGGAGCCACCCGTTCCCGAAGAGCTTCACCGTGGCTTCCTGGTCCTCGTCGAGGCGGCGTTGGAAGCGGTGGACGCCATGGGGGTCATGCTCACGGAGTCCCGGGCCTATTTCAGGAGCTACTCGGAAAACCAGCGGGTGAAGGTCAAGGAGCTGATCCGGGCCATCCGCCAGAAAGAGCACGACGCCGACCTCGCCGAGGACCAGATCAAGGAGCAGATTTTCAATCTGGGGCTGGACGGGGTGACCGTCTTCCACACCGTGCGGCTGGCCGAGATCATCGGCTCGATCGCGGACCACGCCGAAAACGCAGGCGACATGATGCGCGCCATGATCGCCAAGTAAAGGGCATACCGGCTGATGCCGGTTGCCTGAGGGGTCGAGGGACCGAGGGTTCAAGGGTTCGAGAGAAAAAAGCCGGGATCCTGCCGGTGGCCCCACGAAACCGTGAGCGCCGACAAAAGAAACGCCGGGCCGGCCCGCGAGAGGCCGCCCGGCGTGACAAATGACCGCGCGGGAAGAGCTTACCAGCCGCGCATGAGGTAGGCGTGCATCGAGTTGGCGGCGATGCGGCCCGCCCCCATCGCCAGGATGACGGTGGCCGACCCGGTGACGATGTCGCCCCCCGCCCAGACCCCCTTCTTCATGGTCTTCCCGGAGGCGGGCTCCGTGTCGATGTAGCCCCACTTGTTCAGCTTGAGGTCCGGGGTCGAACTCGTGAGCAGCGGGTTGGCGCCGGTGCCCACGGCGACGATGCACAGATCGCAATCGATCTTGAACTCGGAGCCTTTCACGGCCACCGGGCGGCGGCGGCCGGAGGCGTCCGGCTCCCCGAGCTCCATCTTGATGCACTCCATCCCCACCAGACGCCCTTTTTCGTTTCCGATGTAGCGCACCGGGTTGGTCAGCAGGAAGAACTCGATCCCCTCCTCCTCGGCATGATGGGCTTCGGCGGCGCGCGCCGGCATCTCCTCGCGCGAGCGCCGGTAGACGAGCCGCACCCGGTCCGCTCCCAGCCTCAGGGCCGTGCGGGCGGAGTCCATGGCGACATTGCCGCCGCCCAGCACCACCACATCCTTGCCGCGCGGGATCGGAGTGTCCACCTTCGGGAAAAGGTAGGCCTTCATGAGGTTCGCCCGGGTCAGGTACTCGTTGGCCGAGAGGATGCCGACCAGGTTCTCACCCGGGATGTTCATGAACTTGGGCAGCCCCGCCCCTACGCCGAGGAAAATCGCCTGGTAGCCCTGTTCGAAGAGCTCATCCAGGGTGACGGTCCGGCCCACCACGGAGTTGCACTCCACCCTCACCCCCAGGCGCTCCAGGAAATTGACCTCCTGGGCGACGATCTCCTTGGGCAGGCGGAACTCGGGGATCCCGTAGAGCAGCACCCCGCCCGGCTTGTGGAAGGCTTCGAAGACGGTCACCTCGTGGCCCTTCTGGATCAGGTCGCCGGCCACGGTCAGCCCGGCCGGCCCGGCTCCCACCACGGCCACTTTCTTTCCCGTCGGGGCGGCCTTCGGCGGCAGCGCGCCGGTGCCGTTCGCCCGCTCCCAGTCCGCCGCGAATCGCTCGAGGTTGCCGATGGCGACCGGCTCGCCTTTCTTTGCCAGGATGCACTTGCCCTCGCACTGGGACTCCTGGGGGCAGACCCGGCCGCAGACCGCCGGCAGGCTGTTCATGGTCCAGATGTGGCGGATGGCCTTGGTGAAGTCCCCGTCGTGGATCAACTTGATGAACCCGGGGATGTCGACCCCCACCGGGCAGCCCTCGACACAGCCGGGGTTTTTGCACTGCAGGCAGCGCGACGCCTCTTCTTTGGACATCTCCGCCGTGTACCCCGTGGGGACCTCGAAAAAATTACGGGCCCGGACCTTGGGTTCCTGCTCAGGCATCTGCACGCGACTCTTCTTCTGCTTCTTTTCCTTCGCCGTGGTCTCAACCGACATGTTTTTCCCTCCCGATAATTCACCCGTGATATTCGGCCTGCTGCTGCGTGGGGAGCGCCGCGGCGCCCGCTATTTTTTGTGCCAGGACTCCTCGAGCATGCAGAACTCGTTGTGGCACATCTTTTCTTCCTCGCAGTAGGCCTGAAGCCGCATCATGAGCTCATCGAAATCCACCTGGTGGCCGTCGAATTCGGGCCCGTCCACGCAGGCGAACTGGTTCTTGCCGCCGACCGAGACCCGGCATCCCCCGCACATCCCGGTCCCGTCCACCATGATGGGGTTGAGGCTCACCAACGTGGGAACGTTGTACTCCTTGGTCAGCTTGGAGACGAACTTCATCATCGGAACCGGTCCGATAGCGACCACGAGGTCGACCTTTTCCTTGTCGAGGATGTCTTTCAAGGCATGGGTCACAAAGCCGTGGCGGCCGTAGGAGCCGTCATCGGTACAGATGTGCAGCTCGTGGGAGGCCGACTTCATGAACTCCTCGAGGATGAGGAGGTCCTTGGTCCGGGCGCCGATGATGGCGATCACGTGGTTGCCGGCCTGCTTCATGGCCCGGGTGATGGGGTGGAGCACGGCCACGCCCGTCCCCCCCCCGACGCAGACCACCTTGCCGAGTTTCTCGATGTGGGTGGGCTTTCCCAGGGGACCGATCACGTCCTGGTAGCCCTCACCGACATTCAAGGTCTTGAACAGGGCGGTGGATTTCCCCACCACCTGGTAGATCACGGCGATGATTCCTCTCTCCGGGTCCGTGTAGGCCATGGTGAGGGGGATCCGCTCCCCGTTTTCGTTGGCCTTGAGGATCACGAACTGGCCGGGTTTGGCTTTTTTGGCGATGAGCGGCGCCTCGATCTCGTTGAGGACCACCGTACCCTGGGACATCTCCTCGCGCTTCACGATCTTGAACATGGGCTCCCTCCATGCGGTGAATTCGAAACGCATCCGACTTATAAGGAGATGATATTCTCAAATCATGCAGCCCAAATCAAGCCTAAAGCGATCGGCCCTCTCAAAATAACGACGCTGTTTCAGAGGGATCCCGTCGGAATAGGGAACCTGCCGGGAGGGCGATGCGGAGAGCGGTCCGTCAGGTTGAAATCCGATGCCGGCGGTGCTACACGGAAATGGTAGCCCATGAAACGAAGGGACCCTCCGGACTCCGTCCTGTTGACGCATTGGGCTGCGCCCGAATTCATGCTTCCTCTATTCGACAGCCACTGCCACCTGGACGACCCCGCCTACCGGGATGATCTGGAAGGGGTGTTCGAACGGGCCCGCACCGCCGGGGTCGACCGGATGATGACGATCGGCGTCACGCTCGAAACCTCCCGCAAGTCCGTCGGCCTCGCCAACGCCCGGCCGGGCGTCTATGCCTCGGTGGGGGTTCACCCCCATGACACCAAGGAGTGCAGCGATGGGGTCCTGGGGTCGCTGGCGGAGTTGGCCAAAAATCCGGCCGTACGCGCCTGGGGCGAGATCGGACTTGACTTCAACCGCATGTATTCCCCGCGGGAGGAGCAGGAGCAGTGGTTCGTCCGGCAGCTCGAGACCGCACGCGAGCTCGACCTGCCGCTGATCTTCCACGAGCGTGACAGCGGTGGACGGTTCTTTGAGCTTTTGCGCACCTGCCCGCCGCCGGCGGGGGCGGCCGTGCTCCACTGCTTCAGCGGCACCCGCTCCGAGCTCCGGGGCTATCTCGACATGGGCTACTATATCGGGATCACCGGCATCCTGACGTTGAAAGAGCGCGGAGAGCCTTTGAGGAAAATGGCGGCCGAGATCCCTTCCGACCAGATCCTGGTCGAAACCGACGCCCCTTATCTCACCCCCGAGCCCGAACGCCGTCGCCACCGCCGCAACGAGCCGGCCTTCGTGCGATCGGTACTGCTCAAGCTCGCCGAGATCCGGCGGGCGGATCCCCGGGAGCTGGCGCGCCGGGTCTACGACAACACCTGCCGCCTCTACCGGATCACAGCGGATGCGGGAGACGCGCATGCGAAGCGCCCGCCCGCCTGAAGCCTGCTCCCGGAGCCCCCTCACGGGCATGCGCTGCGGGCTCATCTTCCTTGCCGCCCTCAGCGGTGCGCCGCAGTCGACCCCGGCCTTGGCCGGACCCGCCTTCAAGATGGCCGACGCCCTCGTCTGCACCATCGAAACATCGACCCAGGGCGCCGAAATCGGGAAAAAAATATCCCTCTACGGCCTGACGACCGCTACCCCCAAGGCGGTTTTCGAAAACCACATCCGCTCCTCGATGACGCGGCTCTTCGAGTCCGACTCCACCCTCGTCATCCAGCTCGTCGCGGCCGTGAGCGGCAGCGTCGACACCATTGTTATCGACAAACAGAGCGGCCGGTTCGCCCACATCGCCGCAGGTGCTTTTCCGGCCGAGATCCACGCCCTCTCCGAAACCGGCACCTGCCGCTCCGAGTGAGGGTGTCGAGGTGTTAGATGCCTGATTCATCGCCGGCTCCCGCAGCCTGGCTCACGGGGTGGATGCGGGCTGAAAAAATCGCCCTCTGGGGTGCGGCCGATCTCAGGGGATTTGCGACACCCCCGGATGAGACCGGGGCGGGATTTCCCCGCGCCCTTGCATTCGCCATTCCCATGGACCCGCACATAATGGCCGGGATCCGCAACGGGCCCACCTTGAAATATGCGGATGAGTATGCCCGCGTGAACGGTCGCATCAATGAGGTGTCCCTGGCCTTGGCCGCCGAGATCAAGGCGCGGGGGTTTCGCGCCAGGCCGCTGGCCGCATCGAGCCGCACCGACCCGGTTGCGATCATGGGGGATTTCCCGCATAAAACCGCGGCGACCCGGGCAGGCCTGGGCTGGATCGGCCGCCACTGCCAGCTGATCACGCGGCCGTTCGGATCATGGGTGCGGCTGGGGACCGTTTTCACGGACCTCGAGCCGGCGACGGGGCCGCCGGTCGAGAGAGGCTTCTGCGGGGAATGCACGCGCTGCGTCGAGGCCTGTCCGGCCCGGGCATTGAAAGGCCCTGCCTGGTATCCCGGAATCCCCCGCGAGGAGCTCCTGGACGTCCACGCCTGCGACCGGTGGAAAAAGGAGCACTACTTCCAGTTCCATAAGGGCCATAATTGCGGAATCTGCTCTGCCGTCTGTCCTTACGGATTGAGGCAGCTGAAAAAACGATGAATGCCGCCATCAAGGACTTCAGCCGCTGCTCTCCCGCCGGACTTTACGCCCTATATCGGGAGGTCTACTCTTCATCGACCGGCATGAGCGAAACCCTGGAGGAAAAGTACCCCTCCATCGGTGATTTTATCGAAGCGATCACCGCCCTGCAGCGCCTGCCGGGAGCCGTGGCGCTGGCGGCGGAGATCGACGGGGCGCCGGGGGCCTTCCTGACCCTCCAGCCGCGGACCCCCTGCCGGCTACGCCACACGGCCGACCTCAACATGGGGGTGGCCTCGGCCGCGAGGGGCCGGGGGCTCGGCCGCCTGATTCTTGAGGCAGGGCTCGCGCGGGCGTCGCGCTCCCCCGAGATCGAGATCATCTATCTCATGGTGCGTTCAGACAATCTGCCGGCGATCCGCCTCTACGAGACGGCGGGCTTCGAGCGGCTGGTGCTCCTTGAGCGGGATACGAAGATCGACTCCTCCTACTACAACGGCCTTCTGATGCGCCGGTTCGTGACTTCACCGGTCGTTGGAAAACAAGAAATCGCCCCTCGATGACAAAAAAGGAAGGGGGATCGGTAATGATCTGCTCGGTTTTCAAGGTCCCCCGGCGCGAGTCCACGTCGGGTATTTTTCCCGGACATAACCGAATGGCGGATGAAGCGGCCGTGCGGGTCGATGGCCCTAATAGAGAAGATAGGGCCTGCTCTTCCGGCGGAACTCCTCCAGCTGCGGCTG
>JALOOS010000278.1 GCA_025454275.1 Desulfobacterales bacterium
CTGGATCGGGGAGATTCCCCTGTTGGGCGTCCCGGCCTGCGGATTGTACCATCGCACGACCGTGCTCGATCTCGTGCTGCCGCGGATTCTCGCCGGCGAACGCATCGGCAGGAAGGAGTTGGCCTTCCTCGGCCATGGCGGGTTGTGCCAGGAGTGCCGGCCGTGCATGTTCCCGAACTGCGCCTTCGGCAAAGGGGCATGATTGCAAAGGATATGACCCTGTGACAATTCCCAAAGGACCTACGATCCGGCTGGACGACCTCGACCTGAAATTCTCAGGGGAGATCAAACGACGGGCCGGCACGGATTTTCAAACCTGCCTGCAATGCAGAAGCTGCAGCGGCGGCTGTCCGTTCAGCGACTTCATGGACTTCATGCCCAACGGGGTCACGCCTGGTGCAGCTGGGTTTGAGGCGCGAAGCCCTCGCCTGCAACACCATCTGGATCTGCGTCGGGTGCCACACCTGCTCCATTCAATGCCCGATGGCGATCGACATCGCCGCGGTGATGGATGTGCTGCGCTTCTGAACTTCCACCGGGAGGTGTTGAACTCCATCGAACGCTACGGGCGGACCCACAAGATCGAGATCATGATGCGATATAAGCTGAGGAAACTCGACCTGCTGAGCGATTGGCAGGTGGGGCTTAAAATGCTGGCCAAGCGCAAGCTGGATTTGACCCCGTCGCGGGTGGAGCGGGTGGGGGATGTGAAAAAGCTTTTCGAGGTGTAGCCATGCCCGCTCGCCCAGCGTTCGCCGTCTCCTATTTCCCCGGCTGCTCGCTTGCCACCACGGCCAAGGAGAACAACCAGTCGCTGATCGAAAGCTGCCGCAAAATGGGCATTGAAATGGTCGAGCTTGCCGACTGGAACTGCTGCGGCAGCTCCTCCGCCCACAGCCTCGATCACCGCCTGGCCTTCGACCTCGCCTGCCGCAACCTGTCGCTCGCGCCGCAGGGCCGGCCCCTGGTGGCCGCCTGCCCGAGTTGCACCCTGCGGTTGAAGCATGCCCAGCACCTGCTGCAAAACGACGAGGCGGCACGAAAGCGATATGCCGAGCTGTGGGGCCGACCGTACGACCCGACCCTTTCGATTCGGCATTTTTTCAGTCTGCTGGCGGAGGTGGACCTGGAGCGGCTGGCGGTTGAGAACGGACGGCAGGGGCTCGAACTGAGCTTCGCCCCTTATTACGGGTGCATGCTGAACCGCCCGCCCGCCTTGCGCTCCGGTGCGAATTATTATGGAATCATGGAGCGAACGTTGGGCGGACTGGGAATGCGCGCTATCACTTGGGGATACGCCTCCCGGTGCTGTGGGACCTTTCTCACCGTGGCCAGGCCGGACATCGTCACCCCCAAGGTGAACGCCATCCTGCAGGGGGCCGCCGATGCCGGCGCGGAGTGCATCGTCACCGCCTGCGCCATGTGCCACATGAACCTCGAAGTCCGCTGCACGCTGAAGAACCCGATCCCGATCTTCCACTTCTCGGAGCTGCTCTCCCTTGGCGGCGCGCTGCGTGTGCTCTCAGATGGGCCGGCGACCGGACGCCTCGTCCACCGCCCGGCGGACGTCGGGGAGGCATCAGGCGCCTTTGGGGTTTTTCTCCGCGCAGCGGCAGGCGCCGAGCCGCTTTTCGGTCATGATGCGCTCAAGGATGCGCGAGCGGCCGTGGCGCTTGAGATCCTCCGCGATCGCCTCGCGGGTGTAACCGAAACAGTGGCAGATCAGCTCAGCCATGGGTGATACCCTGCGGCGGCCGCAGGGTCGACCAACTGGATGTCGATCGTTTCACCGGCTGCGATTTCATCCCGGTCCTCGGGAATCCGGATGATCGCCTCTTTGCGGGCCATGGAGACGAGCCGGCTCGCCGGAAGGTAGGGGTGAACGTGCAGACCATTTTCACCCTGCTCCAGGCGCGCATGGATGAACTCGGTCCAGCCCTTCTCGCCGGTGAGGCTCTTTTCAAGCTGCGCCGCAGCCGTCGCAAACGGCTGGGGGCGTTTTCCGGCCATTTTGCGCAAGGCCGGCAGGGCGAGCTGCAGAAAGGCCATCTCATTGGAGGGGGGGCCGCCGGGCAGAACGAAAAAGGGCTTGCCGGAGAGCAGGCCGAAGCCGACCGGCTTTCCGGGGCCCATGCGCACGCGGTGGTAGATCCCCTGCCACTCCAGCCTCTCCACCGCCTTGAAGATCAGGTCTTTTTCACTGCCCCAGGCGCCTCCGCTGGTGACAAACACATCGGCCCGTTCGATCCGCACCCTGACCGCCTCAGCTTCAGCCACGCACAGATTTCGACGAGATTGCTGGCGTAGAGTTGGCCCTCCGCCAGGGGACGGCCGGGTGCCAGGACTTCGTCCCCGGTGGCGATCACAGCGACCCGCGGCGGTTTGAAAACGACTATATTCTCCCGGCCCGCCGCCGCAACCAGCCCGAGCATGGGGGGGCTTAGGCACTCGCCCGGCCGGACGACGGACTCCCCGGCCCTGACATCGGTGCCGCGACTCAGGATGTTGCGCCCGGGGGCGGCCGTGGCCCGGCAGCTGATCGTACCCTCTTGCTCCTGGCAGAACTCCTCCGAAACGACCGCGTCCGCCCCCGGCGGCAGCCGCGCCCCGGTGGTGACCCGGACCGCCTCGCCGCGGGAGATGCCGATCGCAGCGGTGGTGCCGGCGCTCAGGGCGCCTTTGAGGTTCAAACAGGCCGGCGCCTCGGGCGAGGCGGTTTCAAGGTCTTCGGAGCAGACGGCATAGCCGTCCTTGCGTGAGGTGCTGAGGGAGGGGCTGTCGACCGCGGCGATCACCTCTTCGGCCGCCGTGAGGCCGGCCGCCTCTAACAGAAGGACCGCTTTTGTCCCGCAGAGGGGGGCATGGGCCAGGGTGAGGCGGCGCGCCTCTTCGAAACCGATGAGCGTTTTCATGGTTGCCTGGGGTCACGAGCCGCACAATTTCCCATAGACGTCGAACCGACGCCCGGGCGCAATCTGTTCCGGTCCTCAGAAGAACGGGGTTCACAACCTTGGATCACGGCTGCGTGCCCCGCCACGGCGGGGCCTCCAGCCGTTGGACGGGGTTATGAAATCAGTTCTAATCCGATTCGAGGATATGGAGGCCATCGATATCATTGATGGCGTACCGGATGGACTTCAGCACCTTGAGGGTCCGGGTAAAGTTCATCGCGATGCCGATGCTTTCAGCCAGCACGAGCAGGGAGTCGACATCGTCGTCAGAAATGTTCCAGACATCGTGGTGGTAGAGCCGCAGCGCCCCGATCGGTTTTTCGTGGAAGCGGATCGGAATGGAGACGATCGCCCCGATCCCCTCTTTCTCGGCATCTTCCGGATATTGCAGGCGATCGGTCTTGTGGACGTCGGAGATGATGGTCGGCACCCCGTTGGCATCCCCGGCCAGGCTCCTTTCGGTCAAAACCGGTCCTTTGAAGACATAATCGGAGCTGAGCCCGAAATTCGCCAATGCCTCCAGCTCCCGGGATTCGGGGTTGAGCGCAAAAATGGTGCACCCCTTGATATCCAGCGCGGCAACCAGAAGCTGAGCAAGCTGGTTGGTCATGATGTCGAGGTCCTCTGAATGGGCCATGGCCCGAAAGACCACTTTGAACAGGTTGAAATCGATTTTTTTATCGACGCTCATGGGGTTCCTCCTGGGCGGCTGTCGGCTCGGCGAGTTCTGCGGCGCAAATCTATGAAACCACGCAAACGGTCGTACCCTGCACCGACATGATGATCTTGTTGGATATGCTTCCGGAAAAGAACCGGGCGATTCTCGCCGGCCTGCGATTGAGAATAATCACGTCGAACTTGTTGACCATGTTCAGATCGAGGATTTCACTGGCGACATCTTTCTGCCGCGGCCGGTAGATGGTTTTGATGCGGGCTTCGTCAAACCCCTTGGCCGCCAGTTTCTGCTTGACGCTGTTCAATTCGGACTCCCGCTGGGCCAGGCGGTTGGTCAGGTAATTCAAACTTTCCCTCAACTTGCCGGTGCCGGCCGCATCGGTGGCCTCGATCTTGGGGAGGGGCGCGTAGACTTTGAAGATGGTAATCTCCACCGACTTGAGATGGGAAAACGCTTCGACGGTGAAGTCCACGGCCTTATGGTCCAGCGGGGTGTAATTGTAGGGAAGGAGGATTTTTTGAATCACCATCGCATGGCCCCTTTCTCTTGATAGGGTTTCAGGGTTGAACGCTCTCTTAAAAGGGACGGTTTGTGGAACTATACCCCCCCTTCGGCACCGGCGACCGCTTGGTAAAGGGTCGATGCCGAAGAGGCCGAAGTCCGGGATGATGGCGATGGGTTCCTGCGATACTGGGAGTTAATTGACACGGCCTGTGAACATCTGTCAATAAAAAACCAGGCCTCCCGCCGCACGCCCGCATTAGACCGGGGTCCCCTTGAATCCGCCTGGCGATTCTGTTATCGGAACACAATTCTGATCGCAGCCCGGCAGCGCCTGCATGCGCCGGGGCCGAGGGAGGAACATGGTCGCGCAAAAATGCCTTTCCCACGCGGAGCTGGACACCCTGGCCCGCGAATTCCGTTACGTCGTCACGGACGCCATCTGTCGCTCCGGCTCCGGGCATATCGGCGGAGTGATGAGCCTGGTGGAGATCATCATCACGCTCTACTTCGAGATAATGAACCTGCGCCCGGATGAGCCCAACTGGCCGGGGCGCGACCGGCTGGTTCTCTCCAAGGGCCATGCCGGCCCCATTGTGTACACGGCGCTCGCCTACAAGGGCTTCTTCCCCAAGGCCTGGCTCGCCACGATCAACCGCAACGGCACCCGGCTGCCGAGCCACATGGACCAGATCCTGACCCCGGGCGTTGAAATCACCGCCGGCTCCCTCGGCCAGGGGCTCTCCTGCGCCTGCGGGATGGCCCTGGCGGCCAAGCTCGACGGCCGCACGCACCGGGTTTTCTGCATCATCGGCGACGGGGAGAGCGACGAGGGCCAGATCTGGGAGGCGGCGCTCTTCGCCGGCCACCGGCGGCTCGACAACCTCATCGCCATCTGCGACTACAACAAAATGCAGATCGACGGCCGCACCGAGGAGGTGATCAACCTCGAGCCGCTCGCCGACAAGTGGCGCGCCTTCGGCTGGGAGGTCTTCGAAATGGACGGTCACGATTGGGATTCCATCCGTGCCGCCGTTGCCGCCGCCGATGCGGTCTCCGGCAAGCCGGCCATGAT
>JALOOS010000040.1 GCA_025454275.1 Desulfobacterales bacterium
TAGTGGTATTTTGTTTTTGTTCTTACTCGTTACTCGTTACTCGTTACTTTTCCCCCCCACTCCGACTATGATTTAGTGGGCGGCGCGGCGTTGAGTCTGGATTCGAACAGCCGGCAGGTCTCCCCCTGCATCACGCTGCGAACCTCGTCGTTGGGATAGCGGCCGCTTTTAAATCCCATCCGCCGGCAGCCGTGGGGAAAGCGCTCATCCCAGGTGACGTAGTAGTGACGGCAGAGGTGGCAGTCGACGCGGCGGAGCATTCAGCCCCCCAGCTTGACCACGAGGAGCGTGGCATCATCCTGGATGCGGCGCGGGGCGAGAAAGCGTTCAAGCTCGTTGAGCACCTGGTCAACGATGTCCACCGCCGGAAGCGCAGCGTGCTTCCGTATCGCCGCCTGAAGCCGCTCTTTGCCGAAAAGCCGCCCCTCGGGGTTACGGGCTTCCCAGATCCCGTCCGTCCCGACGGCGATGATCTGCCGCGGGCCGAGCTCCCGGAAATGCTCCTTGTAGGCGGACTCCGGGAATACGCCGAGCGGGAGCCCGCTCTGACCGTTCAGCTCGGCGAAGACGCCGGCGTCAGGGTCGTAAACCAGCGCCGGGTCATGGCCGGCCCGCACCCAGCGGATGGTGCGCCGGGCGCATTCGATCTCGGCGTAGAAGAGGGTCATGAAGCGTCCGCTGTCCTGCACGTCCAGGGCCAGGCGCCGGTTCAACTGCGCAACGACCTCGGGCACATGCGCCAGGGCCGCGGCAGAAGCCCTGAGGGTGGCCCTGGCCGTGGCCATGAGCAATGCCGAGGGAAGCCCGTGGTCGGAGACATCCCCGACCGCCACGCTCAGCGCAGGCTCGCTCCCGTCGGCCTTCTCGAAGTAGTCGTAATAGTCCCCGCCGGTCTGGTCGCAGAAGAGGCTGCGGCCGGCGATCTCCAGCCCTCTCCATCCGAAGCTTTTCTCCGGCAGCAGGCACTGCTGCACCTCCTGGGCCTGGTTCAGCCAGCGGCGCGTGCGCTTGTTGAACTTGCGCTCCTTGTGCACCCGGCGGTATTCCGCGATTCCCTGCGCCAGGGCCGACTGGAACTCCTCGCTCGAACAGGGCTTGGTGAGAAAGCGGAAGATGTTGCCCCGGTTCACGGCGTTGATGGCGACCGCCAGATCGGCGCTTCCGGTGAGAAGCATGCGCACGCACTCCGGGGCTATCTCGCGCACGCGGGAGAGAAACTCGATCCCGTTCATCCCGGGCATGCAGTAGTCGGTGACCACCACCGCAAACGGGCCGCCGTTGCGCAGGGCAGCGAGACCGTCCGGCCCGCTCTCCGCGGTCACGAGATCGATTTTTTTGCGCAGCTGGCGCTGAAAACCCGCCAGCAGATGGGGGTCGTCGTCGACCAGCAGCACACGGTCAGACATGGCGGGCCTCCTGCGCCAGCAGCACGCGGCACCGCTCCTGCCAGCGGCCGAAGGGGGCGGCGCCATGCACGCTCTCGCCGTCGGCCGTTTCGCTGCGGCCGCCCTCCTCCGCGAGCAGATGGGCCAGACGGTTCGCCGCCCCGACCGCCGCCGGCAGCCCGGAGAACGGTAGCGGCGTGCGGTGATGATCGGCAACCGCCTGTACGACCCCCTCGGCGATCCCCCAAAGGCCCAGCAGATAAGCGCCGAGTTCCGCGTGCGAGGCGCCGAAATAGGCCGTCTCGACCGCGTCCGACGGCTGCTCCCGCCGCCGGGCGTCCTCCAGGACGGCGGCATACTCCTGCGGGAAATTCTGGGCCAGCACGAGCTTGCCGATGTCGTGCAGCAGTCCGGCCGTGAAGGCCTCATCCTGGGCCTTGGGCGGAAGGGTTTCGGCGGCGGCGATCGTACGGGCGAAGAGGCCGGCCCGGGTGCAGTGCTCCCAGAGCGCCGCCACGTTCAGGCCGGGCATGCGCCGCGCATCGAACCGGCCGAAGATCCGGGAGGAGAGCACCAGGGCCTTCAGCGTGTCATACCCCAGGAGCAGGACCGCCTCCTGGGCGTTCACGACCCGCCGGGGCAGGCCGAAGAAGGCGGAATTGACCACCTGCAGGATCTTGGCCGTCATGCCGAGGTCGCGCGCGATCACCTCCCCCACCCGCCGCGAGGAGGAATGGGGTGCCTGGATCTCGGCCACCAGCCGGGTGTAGAGTTCAGGCAGGCTGGGCAGGGAGTCGATCCGCCCCAGCAGGCCCTGGAGGGGGCCCGCCTCCACCCAGCGGCGCAGGGAGAAGGCCTGCGCCAGGGCGGAGATGAGCGCATCCGGGTCGCAGGGTTTGGCCAGGTACCGGTGGGCCAGCTGCACGGCCGTGAAGGAGCCGGAGGGGTCCATCTCCCCGGAGAGGATGATGCGGACCAGGTGCGGATGGCGCCCCATGACCGCGCGCAGGAGCTCCTCTCCGCTCATGCCGGGCATCCGCAGGTCGGTCACCAGGACATCGCAGGGTTCTTGCTCGAGCCGCGCGAGCGCTTCCTTTCCGCTCGCGGCAAACCGCAGGGTCCACGCCTCCCGCCGGCTGCGCAGCATCCGCTGGAGCCCCTCAAGCACCCGGGGCTCATCGTCGACAAAAAGCGCCGCACCCCCCCGGGAGTCGCTCATGCCGCCTCCTCTTCCGGAGCGATCGGCAGCTCGATCGTGAAGACGGTGCCGCGGCCCGCCTCCGACTCGAAACGGATCCGGCCGCCGTGCTTTTCGACGATCACGGTGTGGCAGAGGGCGAGTCCCTGGCCGGTCCCGCGGCCGGCCGGCTTGGTCGTGAAAAAGGGCTCGAAGATGCGGGGCCGCACCGCCTCCGGAATCCCGGCCCCGCTGTCCTCTACCCGGATCCGGGCCCAGCCGTTCCTTCGCTGCGTGCTGATCGTGATCCGCCCCTTTGCACCCGTGCCCCGGCCGACCACCTCCTCGATGGCATGCGCGGAGTTCACAACGAGGTTCAGGATCACCTGGCCGAGCTCGCCCGGGTGACAGGCGAGCGGCGGCAGGCCGGCATCGAGGTCGGTCGCCACATCGGCCACGTACTTCCACTCGTTGCGTGCCACGGTCAAGGTGGTCTCGATGATCGCGTTCAGGTCCGCCATCACCTTCTCCTCCCGGCCGGGGTGGGCGAACTCCTTCAGCGCCCGCACGATCGTCGCAATCCGCTCGACCCCCTCCAGGGTGTGGCGGATGGCCACCGGGATCTCCGCGGCCAGGTAGTCCAGGTCGGCCCGGCGCAGCGCCGCCTCCACCGCACCCAGCCGCTCGAGGCCGAGGGGTCCGGAGCGGGCCTCCTGGAACAGTCGGGTCAGGGCGCCGATGACCCCCAGGAGGTCGGCGAAGGCATCCTGGAGAAAGCGGGTATTGTCCCCGACGTACTGGGTGGGGGTGTTGATCTCGTGGGCGATCCCCGAGGCGAGCTGCCCGATGGAGCGCAGCTTCTGCGACTGGGCGAGTTCGCGTTCGAGTTGCTTGCGCTCGGTGATGTCGGCGCCGATGACGGTGAATCCCCACGCGGCGGCGGCCTCCCCGGTCAAGGGGTGAACCGTGAGGCCCAGGATCCCCTCCGAGCCGTCCGGCCGGGTGAAGGCGAGGTCGTCGACCCGGGCCGGACGGCCGAGCGATCGGCACTCGGCAAGACCCTGGAGCACCCGCGCCGCGTCCCAGCGGATACCCGCCGCATCGAGGCTCTCCCCGATCACGGCCGGGGCCGGAGGGCCCAGCAGCGCGCCGGCCATCCGGTTCCAGCGCGTGACCCGCAGATCCGACGTGAGCCCGATCAGCAGGCTCGGCAGCTCATCCAGCAGCCGCTCGGCGTTCCGCAGCTCCGCCAGGCCGTCCGGCGTCATCACCGCGCCGGCAGGTCGTCGTTCAGGGCTGCCGCACATCGACCCAGATCCCCATCTCCCGCAGCAGCCGGAAGGCCGCCTCCCGGTCCGCCTGCGCATCGGGCCGGCTGACCGCAACGATCGCCTCGATCACCGCGTCGCTGACCCCGGCATGCTTGAGCTCGATGATCTCCTTGACCGTCGCGAAACGGACGGGGTGCAGCTCCCGGCCGTAAACGACCGGCCCGCGCTCCTTGAGAAAAGAGCCCGCCGCCAGAATGGCGTCCAGCGCCGGCGCGCCGATCCCGGCCGCCTTCAGAGCCAGGATCTCCTCCACCGTGAAGGCGGCCGTCTCGATCAGCCGCTCGCGCACGATGAGCGCGAGGGTCTCATCGCCCACCCCGGCCCGTTTCAGCCGCTGGATCTCCCCGGGGCTCAGGGCGAAGGCCTCCGGAGCGATGCTCCCGAGGATCATCAGGACCGATAGGACGAATCCCGCCGCCGCTCGTGTTATGCCGCTCACCGTGTTCACCGCTTTCGGCTTATCTCAAAAAGTCGACCAGGCTGGGCTGGATGATCTTGGCCGCCGCCGCCATGCTGGTCTCGTAGGCCGTTTTGAGCTGGGTCAGCTCGAGGGCCGCCCGCACCACATCGGCATCTTCATCGCGGCCGATGGCATCCTGGACCCGGGTTTTGAAAACGCTCCAGTGCTCCCCGGTCGCTTGAAGCCGGTAGAGCTTGGGGCCGAGCTCGGCGCGCTTGTCCCGGATCTGCACCTCGGCCTGCTGCAGCGGGTCGACGGCGGCCCGGATGAGAACGCTGCCGGCCACCGGATCGGCCGCTTCGAGGCCATCGATCAGGTTCTTCAGTTCGGCGAAGATATCCACCCCCCCGGGAGACGCACTCATGAAGTAATTGCGCCCGTCGGCATCGATCGCCACCTCGGCCTGCTCGGCGATCGGGATCCGGAAGCTGCCGTCATCGCCATTGTAGGTTGCAGCGTAGTCGGCCGTGCGCGTGAACGGCGGCGGGTCGACGACGTGGCCGCCGAACATGTAGCGGCCGGCATGGGTCGAGTTGGCGAGCTGCAGGATCTGGTCGTAGATCTCCTTGATCTGCCCGGCGGCCAGCTCCCGCTCGGAGGCGCCGATCCCATCACCGCTCTTCTCCTCGGCGATCCGCCGCGCCTGGCGCACGAGGTCCCCGGCCATCGCCAGGGTCTGATCGGCCGTCTCGATCCGCGTTTTGCCCTGGGCGATGTTCTCTGCGTACTGGTCGATGGCGGCCAGCATCGTACGGCCGGTCAGGACGCGCCCGGTCCCGATGGGGTCGTCCGAGGGGCGGTTGATCCGCTTCTGGCTGGCCACCTGCTCCTGGCGCTGGAGCATCGCCTCGGTCTGCTTGTGCAGGTTGCGCACGAAGACGCCCGCCATCATTTTCTGGGTGATCCGCATTTTTTCCTCCGGAAAAAATGTTAATGTAAAATATGGTTGTTAGATTTTAACTTATTGTTCTAAATTTGAATAATTCTAATTATAAATCCACCGTTACCGGCTCATATTCAACAGGCTGTCGAGCATATCCTGGGCCATGGTGATCATTTTGGCCGCGGCGTTGTAGGCGGCCTGGTACTTGATCAGGTTCACCATCTCCTCATCGAGCGAAACTCCGGAGACCGACTCGCGGTAGTTTTCGAGATAGGCCAGCATGTCGGCCTGGTGGCCGGCGTAGGCCTTGGCCGCACTCACGTCGTTGCCGACCCGGCTGACCAAGGCATTGGCGGCCGCATCGAAGCTGACCCCGTTCACCGTCGCGGCGCTCTGGAGCCCGGCGATAAGGAGCGCATTGCTGCCGTCGCCCGCCGGCGCCCCTGCACCCGCGGCGGCAATCGTGTCGAGGTCGGCCGGGATCGCGGCATTCACGTTTATATCCGCCGCCCCCGACCCGCTGAAGAAATCAACCCCCGTGGTGCCCCCGGCCCCGGTGCCGGCCGCGTGCAGGGTGTTGACCCTGCTGATCAGGTTTTGCGCCAGCTCGTCCAGCCGGACCATGTAGTCCGCGATCCTGACGTCGCGGGCCTCGAGCCAGCCTCCGACCTTTCCGGCCCGCACCTCACCGGAGATGTCCGTCCAGCCCCCGCCGGTGTCGGGCCACATCAGCTCCGCGCGACCGGTGGCGGGGTTGGTCTGCAACCCCAGCTCATAGTGGTTCCCGCTCTCCACCAGCGTCCGGCCGCTGCCCACCGAAACGACCGCCCGGCCGGCCGAATCCTCGAAACTCCGGATGTCGATCAGGGCGGAGAGCTCCTTCAGCGCGAGGTCCCGGCGGTCGCGGTAGTCATTGGCGGTCTCGGTGCCGCCGGCTTCGATACGGGCGATCTTTTCGTTCAGGTCGGCGATGGCCGCCGTCAGCCGGTTGATCTCCTGCACCCCGAGCCCCAGCGAGGCGTCGGTATCGCTGCGTATCCGCTCAAGATCGGCGTATTGGCGGCGGATCGTGTCCGCCAGGTTCTGGCCGGCGCCGGCCAGGACCGCCCGCTCGACCCGGCCGGGCGGGTTCATCGCCACATCCTGCCAGCCCGACCAGAAAGCGCTCAGGGCCTGGTTCAGGCCGTAGCCCGCGGTTTCGTCGAAGACCACTTCGACGCGGTCGAGGGTCCCCTTCTGCGCTTCCCAGCGGCCGAGATTCGCGCTCTCCTGGTTGAGCTGAAGGCCGATGAACCGGTCGTAGATCCGCTCGACGGACGTGGTGCGCACCCCGAAGCCGATCGTCCCCACCGGGGACGGCGCAGGCACATGGGTCTCCATGCCCACCCGCTGGCGCGAATAGCCGGGGGTGTTCACATTGGCGATGTTGTTGCCGGTCACATTCACGCCGCGCTGCTGGCTGAGCAGTGCGCCGGCGCCGATCGAAAGCAGTCCGTAGAGATGCGTCATTGAATTCTCCCTCCTCAAGCGGCGGATGGGCGTCCGGCCGCGGTCCGCTGCAGAGCCGTCACGATCGCCCGGCTCATGGCGCCCAGGGGCACCACCTCCTCGGCCGCGCCGAGTTTGATGGCCTCCTTGGGCATACCGAAGACGACGCAGCTGGCCTCGTCCTGGGCGAGGGTGGCGGCCCCGGCAACCCGCATGGCGAGAAGCCCTTTGGCGCCGTCGGCCCCCATGCCGGTCAGAAGCGCGCCCACCGCGTTTTTTCCCGCCGTCTGGGCCACCGACTGAAACAGCACATCGACGCTCGGCCGCTGGTAGTGGACCCGCGGGCCGTCCTTGATCTTCACGAGATAGGTCCCGCCGCTGCGGCTGAGCAGCATGTGATGGTTGCCCGGGGCGAGCAGGGCCACGCCGGGCACCACGTGGTCGTTGTCGCGCGCCTCGCGCACCTCGATCGGGCACACCTCGTTCAGGCGCTTGGCGAACGAGGTGGTGAAATGCTCCGGCATGTGCTGGACCAGCACGATCCCCGGCGCCGACGGCGGCATCCCCGCGAGGACCGCCTCGATGGCCTTGGTCCCGCCCGTGGAGGCGCCGATCGCAATGACCTTGTGGGTGGTCTGGACCAGGAGATTTTCCGCCGGAGAGGGCGCCGCCCGGCCGGCCGCCGGCGGCGTGGCGGCGGGCAGCTTGGCGACCGCCGCCGATCGGATGGCGTGCGCGAGGGGCTGGGCGATGTCGCGCGTGGAATAGGCGGCCCCCGGCTTGCAGAGCACCTCCACCGCGCCGAGATCGAGCGCCTTGAGCGCCAGCTCGCTGTTGCGGGGGGTGAGGGAGCTCAAGACGACCACCGGGGTGGGCAGGTGCTTCATCAGCTTGGCCAGGAAGGAGAGCCCGTCCATGCGCGGCATCTCCAGGTCCAAGGTAACGACATCGGGCCGCAGCTCCACGATCTTGTCGCGCGCGGCATAGGGGTCGACGGCGGTCCCGACGATTTCGATATCCCGAAAGCGCGCGAGCTCCTCGGAGAGGACCTTGCGCACGACGGCCGAATCATCCACGACCAGGACCCGGATCATGAAGCGCCTCCGATCGCGCTTGCATCCGCCCCACCTGCCCGGTTCGCGGGCGGGGGTCCGTCCCACTCCAGAGCAGCACGGCAGAAACCGCCCTCGACGCTCAGCCGGGTCACGACCGACTCCGGTCCCGGAACGCAGGCCGCCCGATCCACCTGCTGCGGGGAGCCGATGGCGAACTCGGCATCGGGCCCGCCGAGCAGCGGCAGAAGGTTGCCGCAGACGACGTTGAGAAGCTCGCCCAGGGCATCGCGCTGCTCCTCCGCACTCAGCGCAGCGCCCTCCTCAGCCCCCAGCATGTTGCCGGCGAGCTCGGCCATCAGTGAGCCCGACAGCCCCAGCTGCAGACGCCCTGAGAAGGGTCCGGAAAAGCGGAGTTCGACGGTCTCGAGCGACTCCTCCGCAGCGGGGGGAACCGCACCGGCCGCAGCCGGGAGGGCAAAGAAAAAGGCCATTTTTTCGAAGGTCTCGACGATGACCCCGGTCAGGAGCTCACTCGGCGCCGGATCCATGAGCCACCTCGTTTCCCAGGACCTCTCTCACAGCGTCCCGAATCATCTCCGGCGAAAAGGGTTTGTGGATGAACTTCACCCCCCAGCGCTCCAGCCGCCCGATACGGGTGCGGCTGCCTTCGGTGGAGACGACGATCGTCGGCACACGCTGCAGCTCCGGGACGGCCTGCATGCGCGCGATCATCTCCTCCCCGTTCATTTCCGGCATGTTGATGTCGGCGATCACCAGATCGATCCAGTTCCGCTCCAGGGCCGTGAGCCCTTCACGGCCGTTGGCCGCCTGGTGGACCTCCCCCAGCGGCAGGCCGCTCAGCTCCATGGTCTTCCGGATCATGGAGCGCATGACCGCACTGTCATCAACGATCAGAATGTTCAATCCCATGCCGTGCAGGACCCTTCGCTGCGATTGTCCGGCTCACGTGCCGGTGTCCAGAACCATGGCCAGCTCGCTTACCCATTGGAGGGTGTGGCTGGCGACCCGTTCCAGGTGGGCGGTGCTGAGACCCAGTCGGCGCGTCACCACCGCAGAGGGCAGGTGGTGGAGCCCCTCCCGCCCGACCCCGATGCCGATCATCAGACAGAGCATGTTGGCCACGTGGACAACATCCAGCATGGTGTCCGGCGCCCCGGCCTCCTCGGGGGAGTGATGGAAGCGCACGGTGCGGATCATGGACTCCGGCAGTGCCCACTGCGCAAGCACCCGGGCGCCGATTTCGGCATGGGTGGTTCCCAGCACGACCGATTCGGCGGCGAGGAACCCCAGACCCTGGTCCAGGGCTTTTTGGATCTGCTCGTATTCGTCCTGGAGGAATCGGCCGAGCACGATCTTGCCCACGTCGTGCAGGAGCGCCGCGGTGAAGATCTCCTCCCCCGCACCGAGCCGGAGCTCCCGCACCAACCCCTGCGCCGCAACCGACACGGCCAGCGAATGCCGCCACAGCTCCCCGGGCGGGAGGTCGTAGCCCGGCACGGGGCGATCCATGAGGGTCGAGGCGCACGCGGCGATCACCATGTGGGTGAGCCGCTTTGCGCCGAGCAGCATCACCGCCTGCCGCACGGAGCCCACCTGGGTCGGAATGCCGAAGTAGGCGGAGTTGGCCA
>JALOOS010000279.1 GCA_025454275.1 Desulfobacterales bacterium
TGGGTTGGGGTGCCTGCATGGCGATAATCCTCTGCAATGGGGGTTCGCGGCGACAAGGGGAGATTGCCCCCCCTGCGTTAGGCGCAAATTAGCATTTGATGTTTTTTCGGTTCGACTGCCGGCCGGAGGCAAAAAGCCAAGAGGCGGGTCCGACGGCCGTCGGCCCCATCGAATTTTAACCGGCCCCTAATTCGCAGGTAACAGGCGCACCTCAAATTTAAGCCCAGTCCGGTTCGCCCCGGCGGACCGCAACCGCAAACCGGGCCGTTTGCGCCCCCCTTGAAAGGAAGGCCGCCATGACCTGCAACCCCTGCCGCCTGTGCCCCCTCGTGGCCTCGGACAAGAACAACCCCACCTGCCTCAAATGCGTCAAGCGTGTGGCCTACGTCGCCCAGATCAATCGCGACCTGCACTTCGCCTCCTGCCGCTCCGAGATGGAGACGGCCGCGCCGCGCTGCGCCATCATTTCGCGGCAGGCCTATTTCCTTTCCGTGCGCCATCATTTCGCGGCAGGCCTATTTCCTTTCCGTTAGCCCCGAGATCTATTATGAGTAGTCGGAACGGCCCGGCGGGGGAGAACGGCGGGAAGCGGATGCTCCGAGGCTGGGATACGCGGCGGACGACAGGGGCGTGACGGGCCGGATGAGGGCCTCTCGCGCCGGCTAGCTCAATCTTAGCCGAATTCTAACACCACGCTAACACAGAGGGCTTAGCATCCGCGTCGGCTCTCAAAGTCGGACGTCATGTCGCCAGCGACGCTGTTTGTGGTCCTTATCCTGCTGTCGGTGACCGGGTACTACATCGGCAAGCGCAAGGCCTTTGCGCTGGACGGCGGTCCGGGCGCCGAGGTCAGGCTGCACTCCCGTCCGACCTATCACGGGGCGCTGGTGGCCCTGTGGTGCGGCATCCCCGCCCTGATCGTTTTCGCCGCCTGGCTCGCCTGCGAAACCCGGGTCATCACCCATCTGGTCGTCTCCGGGCTCCCTGAGGCCGTGCGCTCCCTGCCGCCCGACCGGATGACCCTGGTGGTCAACGACATCCGCAACATCGTGGCCGGAAATGTCGTCGCCGCCGCGGTGGACCCGGCGATGAAGGCCGCAGCGGACCATTATCAGCGCCTGCAGTCGACCAGCCACGCGGCGCTCGCAGTCGCCGCCCTCTGCGCGGGGATCGGCGGGCTGCTCCTGGTCCGCAGCCGGATCGTACCGGCCCTGCGGGCCCGCAACCGGGTCGAGTCCATCATCACCGTCGTTTTGATCGCCTGCTCCACCATCGCCATTTTCACGACCCTCGGGATCGTCCTCTCGGTCCTGTACGAATCGATCCTCTTTTTCCGGGTCGTGCCGGTGACGGAGTTTCTCTTCGGCCTGGACTGGAGCCCTCAGATGGCCATCCGGAAGGATCAGGTGGGCGCATCGGGCGCTTTCGGCGCCGTGCCGGTCTTCGTCGGTACGGCCCTGATCTCGGCCATCGCCATGGCCGTCGCGGTGCCCATCGGCCTGATGTCCGCCATCTACCTCTCCGAATACGCCGGCAAGCGCTTCCGGGCGGTCGCCAAGCCCCTGATCGAAGTGCTGGCCGGGATCCCCACCGTGGTCTATGGGTTTTTTGCCGCCTTGATCGTTGCGCCCCGGATCCGGGGGTTCGGCCAGTTCATCGGCCTGGACGTCGCCTCGGAGAGCGCGCTTGCCGCGGGACTGGTGATGGGGATCATGATCATCCCCTTCGTCTCCTCGCTCTCGGACGATTTCATCAATGCCGTGCCGCAGTCCCTGCGGGACGGGGCCTACAGCCTGGGGGCCACCCAGTCCGAAACCATCCGCCAGGTCATCATCCCGGCGGCCATTCCGGGAATCATCGGCGGGGTGCTCCTGGCCGTGTCGCGCGCGATCGGGGAGACCATGATCGTGGTCATGGCGGCCGGTCTCTCCGCGAACCTGACGGTCAACCCCCTCCAGGCCGTGACCACGGTGACCGTGCAGATCGTCACCCTGCTCGTGGGCGACCAGGAGTTCGACAGCCCCAAGACCCTGGCCGCCTTCGCCCTGGGCCTGGTGCTCTTCGTCATCACCCTGTGTCTGAACATCATCGCCCTCTATGTGGTCCGCAAGTACCGCGAACAATATGAGTAGGACGGACGATCAGCCGCAAGGTTGCGAAACGGAAACGCCATGAACAGCCAAGGAACCCGGGTTCGGACCATCGACATCGTCAAGCAGGGGCTCGCCAAGCGCTACCGTGCCGAGCGGCGCTTCCGCCTCTACGGCCTCTCCGCCATCGCCATCAGCATCATCTCGCTGGCCCTGCTCTTCATCAGCATCATCGGCAACGGTTACACCGCCTTCTGGCAGACCCGGATCCGGCTCGACATCTTCTTCGACCCCGAGGTGCTGCGGCGCGACGCCCTGGCGAGCGCCGACTATGAATCCCTGGTGCGCGCGGCCCTCCAGAGCTTGTTCCCGGAGGTCCAGGAGCGCCGGGAGCGCCGCCAGTTGAACGGGATGATCAGCTCGGGGGCGGCGTATGAGCTCCGGAAGCTGGCGCTCTCCGACCCGGATATCATCGGCAAGACGGTGCCTGTCTGGGTCTTCGCCGACGACGACATCGACATGATCGTCAAGGGCCAGTTCAGCCGCGAGGTGGCCGAGGAGAACCGGCGGGTCACCGACCAGCAGCTCGCCTGGCTCGACCGGCTGCAGGCCGAGGGCCGGGTGGAGAAGCAGTTCAACCTCATCTTCTTCAGGTCGGGGGACTCGCGCGAACCCGAGCAGGCGGGGATCTGGGGGGCGGTCATGGGCTCCTTCTTCACCCTGGTGATCACGCTCCTGCTCTCCTTTCCGATCGGGGTGGCGGCCGCGGTCTACCTTGAGGAGTTCGCCCACAAGAACCGCTGGACGGACCTGATCGAGGTCAACATCAACAACCTGGCCGCCGTGCCTTCGATCGTCTTCGGGTTGCTGGGGCTGGCGGTCTTCCTGAACTTCTTCGGGCTGCCGCGCTCGGCCCCGCTGGTCGGGGGGCTGGTGTTGACCCTGATGACCCTTCCCACCATCATCATCGCCAGCCGCTCGGCGTTGAAATCGGTGCCGCCCTCGATCCGCGAGGCGGCGTTGGGGGTGGGTGCCTCCAAGATGCAGATGGTGGTCCACCACGTGCTGCCCCTGGCCCTGCCGGGGATGCTGACCGGCACCATCATCGGCATGGCCCGTGCGCTGGGGGAGAGCGCCCCCCTGCTCATGATCGGCATGGTGGCCTTCATCGTGGACGTCCCCAAGGGGTTCTTCGACCCGTCCACCGTTCTGCCGGTCCAGATCTACCTCTGGGCGGACAGCCCCGAACGCGCTTTCGTCGAGCGCACCTCGGCCGCCATCATCGTCCTTCTCGCCTTTCTGCTGGTGATGAACGCGGCGGCCGTCATTTTGCGCAAGAAATTCGAACGCCGCTGGTAGGCTCCAATCAAATTCAAACACGATGCTCACACGAAGCTAATAATCGCCCCCTAATTTCAGCCGGTGCTCGGAAACTCACCCGGCTCAATCCAACACTCATCCATAAGGAGGAATCATGAAAAAAACGGTTGTCTTCACCCTGGCCGCCATTTTCCTGGCGGCATCCCTCGGAACGGCCTTCGCCCAGCAGCGGGACTACATCAGCATCGTCGGCTCCTCGACCGTCTACCCGTTCTCCACCGTGGT
>JALOOS010000280.1 GCA_025454275.1 Desulfobacterales bacterium
GCTCTCCGATCTGCCCGCCAAGACCGCCCCCGTGCGGCTGCTGATCGCCGCCCTGGTACGGGAGGAGAAGCTCATCATCCCGCGCGGGAAAGACCGGCTCCAGGCCGGTGACCTGGTCTACTTCATCAGCGAAGAGGACAAGTTCTTCGATACCCTCGCGGTGTTCGACAAGCACGAGGAGCCGGCCAAGCGGGTGATGATCATCGGCGGCGGCCGGATCGGCTACCGCCTGGCCTCTCTGCTGGAGGCGGAGTCGATCGGCATCAAGGTGATCGACAAGAACACCGACCGCTGCACCCTGCTCGCCGAAAACCTGGAGAAGGCGATCGTGCTCTGCGGCGACGGGTCGGACCAGGCCCTGCTCGACGAGGAAAACATCAAGGACATGGATGTGGTGGTCACCCTGACCGACGACGAGGAGACCAACATCCTCTCCGCCCTGCTCGCGACCCGCATGGGTGCCCGCCAGACCATCGCCAAGCTCGACAAGTTCAGCTACTTTCCGCTCATGAAGGCGATCGGCATCGAGCAGGTGGTCAGCCCGCGCCTGTCGGCCATCAACTCCATCCTGCAGCACATCCGCAAAGGCAAAGTGCTCTCGGCCATGTCGATCAAGGGCGAGCAGGCCGAGGTGATGGAGGCCGTGGCGCTCGAGACCTCCGACATCGTCGGGCGGCCGCTCAAGGAGATCAGGTTCCCCAAAGGGGCGATGGTCGTGAGCGTGCTGCGCGGGGAGCGGGTCATCATCCCATCCGGGGAGAGCATCGTGGATGCCGGCGACCGGGTCATCATCTTCGCCCACCGCGAGGCCATCCCCCAGGTCGAGCAGATCCTGGCGGTGAAGCTGGAGTATTTCTGATGCGCTGGCAGTACGTGCTCAATGTGATCGGCGTGCTGACGCTGGTCACCGGCCTGACGATGCTGGTGCCGCTGGGGGTCGGGTTTTTCTACGGCGATGCAAGCATCAACCCTCTGCTGGCCTCGATCGGGGTGGCGGTCGCCTTTGGCTTGATTCTGCACCTGGCCTTTCGCGGGGCCAAAGCCGAGGTGCTCAGCCCGCGCGAGGCGATGGCCATCGTGGCCCTGGGGTGGGTCGCGATCGGCCTCTTCGGGGCCCTGCCGTTCATGCTGGGGATCGGGCTCGCCCCGGTCGACGCGGTCTTCGAGTCGGTCTCGGGGTTCACGACGACGGGCTCCTCCATCCTGACCGATGTCGAGATCGTGCCGAAGGGGCTTTTGTTCTGGCGCAGCCAGACCCAGTGGCTGGGCGGCATGGGGATCATCGTGCTCTCGATCGCCATCCTGCCGTTTTTGAAATTGGGCGGGATGCAGCTCTACAAGGCCGAGGTCCCCAGCCCGGTGCCGGACCGGCTGCGGCCCCATATCCGCGACACCGCGAAGGTGCTCTGGAAGGTCTACGCCGCCTTCACCCTGGTGCAGGTGCTGCTGCTCATGATCGGCGGGATGGACCTCTTCGACGCCGTCTGCCACACCTTCACCACCATGCCGACCGGCGGCTACTCCACCTGGAACGCCTCGGTCGCCCGTTTCAACAGCCTCTACATCGATATCGTGATGATCGTCTTCATGCTTCTCGCCGGGATCAACTTCTCCCTGCACTACTTGATGGTGAAGGGGAAGCCGCTCGCATTCTGGCGCGACGCCGAGTGCCGGTTCTTCATCACCCTGGTCCTGGTGCTGACGGCGCTTGTGGCCTGGGACATCCACGGCACCGTCTACGAGCGGATAGGGGACGCCCTGCGCTACGCGGCATTCCAGGTGGTCTCGATCGTAACCACGACCGGCTACGCCACGGCCGACTACGAGCAGTGGCCCGGGGCATCGCAGCTCATCCTGCTCCTGTGCATGTTCATCGGCGCCTCGGCCGGCTCGACGGGCGGCGGAATGAAGTGCCTGCGGGTCATCGTGGCGTTGAAATTCTGCTACCGGGAACTCTTCCTGCTGCTCCACCCCCACGGGGTCAGCCGGATCAAGCTGAGCGCAAAACCCGTCTCCGAGGACGTGGTGCGGAGCGTCATCGGGTTCCTGGTCCTCTACGTCGGCCTTTATGGCATCGGCATCCTCCTCGTGGCCATGGCGGGGGTCGACTTCACCACCGCCATCGGGGCGGTCGCAGCCACCTTGGGCAACGTCGGCCCCGGCTTCGGCACGGTCGGTCCGACCGAAAACTTCGCCCACATACCCGAGGCGGCCAAGTGGATCCTGATCTGGTGCATGCTCCTCGGGCGGCTCGAGATCTACACCCTGCTCATCCTGATCGTCCCGGAGTTCTACCGCAAATGAACCGCGCCCCGGCCGGGGCCGGGGCGCGGTTCATAACATTTTCATTTTCCCCTGTAAGTCGGGTTAGGCTTTCTTTGAGTGAAGGCGGCTGCCAGCGGCGATCGGATCGTCACTGGAGCCTACTCCGCCGAAGTACTGGCTACGAAGGCCGGGAAACACACCCGCAAAACCTGGGCTTGCTGGCGGATAAGGTGGTGCACGTCGCACCATGAGGCGCAAAAAACCGAAAGATTTTGACAGGCTCCTCGTAAAGTATTGACAAGAACGATCCGTTTGACTATACAAAACCGTTCCGGCGGGCCGTTAACTCAGGCGGTAGAGTATCTGCCTTTTAAGCAGAGAGTCGCTGGTTCGAGTCCAGCACGGCCCACCAGGCCAACAACGTGCACCACGTCCCCATCGTCTAGTCAGGTCCAGGACACCGGCCTTTCACGTCGGCAACACCGGTTCAAATCCGGTTGGGGACGCCATAATCCATAAACTCCAAGGCGCGTACCTATCCGTGAAGGTGTATGCGCCTTTTCAATTCCCTGATTTCTGAACGTTCCCTGTCCGGGGTCGGTGCCGGAATCCTTCTATCGCCCCACTTTCCGACATGTTGTCTGAAAACACAAAAGCGATCATTGCCTGGTTGAACGTTTGCATCATCTGGGGCACCACCTATCTGGCGATTCGGGTCGGGGTAGGCCACATGCCTCCGATGCTGTTTGCCGGCATTCGCTGGGTGATCGCAGGCTTGGTCTTTATCGCTTTTCTGAAGTTGAAGGGAAA
>JALOOS010000281.1 GCA_025454275.1 Desulfobacterales bacterium
ACTACCAGGTCAACGGGCTGATCCCCCGCCTGGCCAAGGAGCGCGACTACGTCATCGACGAGAAGGCCCGCACCGCCACCCTGAGCGAAGAGGGGGTGGCGCGCTGCGAGAAGCTCATGCAGGTGGAGAACCTCTACGACCCGCGCTGCATCGAGCTCCTGCACCACATCCAGCAGGCCCTGAAGGCGCATGCGCTCTTCAAGCGCGATGTCGACTACATCGTCAAGGAGGGCGAGGTCATCATCGTCGACGAGTTCACCGGCCGGCTGATGCCGGGGCGCCGCTACAGCGAGGGGCTGCACCAAGCGCTCGAGGCCAAGGAGGGGGTCAAGATCGAAAACGAGAACCAGACCCTGGCCACCATCACCTTCCAGAACTATTTCCGCATGTACGGCAAGCTCGCGGGCATGACCGGCACCGCGGACACGGAGGCGGCCGAATTCAAAAAGATCTACAACCTGGACGTCATGGTGGTCCCCACCCACCAGCCCATGATCCGCACGGACCACGCCGACGTCATCTACAAGACCAAGCGCGAAAAGTACGAGGCGGCCCTGGACGAGATCGTAGCGCTCTACGCCAAAGGGCAGCCCGTCCTGGTGGGCACGATCAACATCGACGTCTCCGAGCAACTGAGCAAGAAGCTCAAGGCCCGGGGCATCCCGCACGAGGTGCTCAACGCCAAGCACCACGAAAAGGAGGCCCAGATCGTCTCCCGGGCCGGCCAGCGAGGGGCGGTGACCATCTCCACCAACATGGCCGGCCGCGGCACCGACATCGTTTTAGGCGAAGGGGTGGTCGATCTGGGCGGGCTGCACATTCTCGGCACCGAGCGGCACGAGTCGCGCCGCATCGACAATCAGCTGCGGGGCCGCTCCGGCCGTCAGGGGGACCCGGGTTCCTCCCGGTTCTACATGGCGCTGGAGGACGATCTGCTGCGCATTTTCGGCGGCGAGCGCATCACCGGCCTCATGGAGAAGCTCGGCCTGCAGGACGGCGAGCCCATCGAGCACAACCTGATCAGCCGGGCTATCGAAAACGCCCAGACCAAGGTGGAAGCCCACAACTTCGAGATCCGCAAGCACCTGCTCGAGTACGACGACGTCATGAACCAGCAGCGCAAGGTCATCTACGAGCAGCGGCGCGAGATCCTGATGGGCAAGGACCTGGCAAGGATCTCCAGGAGACGATCCGGGAAATGATCCGGGAGGCGGCCGAGCGCATCACCGCCGGTTTTGTGGACGAGAAGACCCACCCCGAATTCTGGGACCTCAAGGCGATCGGCGAGGCGGTCTACAAGCAGTTCAACTTCCGGCTCGATGGGTTGGTCCCCGAGGCGGTGGAGAACATGACCCCCGAGGCCCTGTCGGAGATGATCGCCGGCGATGCGCTGCGGATTTACGCCGGTCGCGAGGCGATGGTGGGGGGCGAGAATTTCCGGCGCCTCGAGCGCATCGTCATGCTCCAGACAGTCGATACGCTCTGGAAGGACCACCTGCTTTCGATGGACCACCTGAAAGAGGGAATCGGCTTGAGGGGCTATGCCCAGCAGAATCCCCTTCTGGTCTATAAAAAGGAGGGCTTCGAGCTCTTCGAGAACCTCATGGCCCGGATCGAGGAGGAGACCCTGGGGATTCTGTTCCGGGTCCAGATCGCGGCCCCCGAGCGGATCGAAACCCTGCAGGCGCCGCGCGAGCAGCCGTTGATCTTCTCCGGGGCGGGCGGCGGAGGCCGGCGCTCCGCGCCCCCCAAGCGCAGCCCCGACAAGGTGGGGCGCAATGCGCCCTGTCCCTGCGGAAGCGGCAAGAAATACAAGAAGTGCTGCGGGCGTTGACCGGGCCGGCCCGGGAGCCCGGGCTCACTTTACAAACGCGCGCCGCAATGATTACAATGGCCGTTATAAAACTGTTTTCGGCGACCCGCCGGCCGAGGCCATGGCAGAATGGAACCGCGTGAATCATTTCCGATCGAGCAGGTCGACACCCGGGACGAGATCCGTCTGGACGAACCCCCGCTCTACCGGGTGCTGCTGCTCAACGACGACTACACCACGATGGACTTCGTGGTCGAGGTCCTGAAGTCCGTTTTCCACAAGTCCGAGGCCGAGGCGACGCGCATCATGCTGAACGTCCATCAGCAGGGGGCCGGCCTCTGCGGGCTTTATCCGCTGGAAATCGCCGAGAGCAAGGTCGACGCGGTCGATCATCTGGCCCGCGAGAACGGGTTTCCGCTCAAATGCACCATGGAAAGAGATTGAGCCATGATCAGCAAAGAACTCTCCGCAACGCTCGGCTTTGCCGTCCGGGAGGCCAAGAAGCGCCGCCATGAATACGTCAGCGTGGAGCACATCCTCTTCGCGGTGCTCTACGACCCGCAGGGCATCGAGATCGTCGAGAGCTGCGGGGGCAGCATCGAAAACCTTCTGAACAGCCTGGAGGGCTTCTTCGAGGAGAAGATCGAGAAGATTCCCGAGGGCAGCGAATACGTGCTCCAGCAGACGATCGGGTTTCAGCGCGTGATCCAGCGCGCGGTGAGCCATGCCCGCTCCGCCGATAAGTCCGAGGTGTCGGTGAGCGACATCCTGGCCTCGATCTTCATGGAGAAGGACTCGCACGCGGAATACTTCCTGAGCGCCGAAGGGGTGAGCCGGCTGGATGTCCTGAACTACATCTCGCACAAGATCCCCAAGAGCACGTTCCAGGAGAAGCCGGAGCCCTTCGCCCCCCGGACCGGCGGCGAGGAGCGGCGGCGCAAGAGCGACCCGCTCGAGATGTTCACGACCGACCTCGTCAAGATGGCGCGCCAGAACAAGCTCGACCCCCTGATCGGGCGGGCGGCCGAGATCGAGCGCACCATGCAGGTGCTCTGCCGGCGCCGCAAGAACAACCCGGTCTTCGTCGGCGACCCCGGGGTGGGCAAGACGGCCCTGGCCGAGGGGCTGGCCCAGAAGATCGCGGCCGGCGAGGTGCCCGCTCTTCTGAAGGACGTCTCCATCTACGCCCTGGACCTGGGCGGCATGCTGGCCGGCACCAAGTTCCGGGGGGATTTCGAGCAGCGCCTCAAGGGGGTGATCGCCGAGCTCAAGCGCAGGCCGAACTCCATCCTCTTCATCGACGAGATCCACACCATCGTCGGCGCCGGGGCGACCAGCAGCGGCTCCATGGACGCCTCCAACATCCTCAAACCCGTGCTGACGAGCGGCGAGATCCGCTGCATCGGCTCCTCCACCTACGAAGAGTACAAGAACCACTTCGAAAAGGACCGGGCGCTGTCGCGCCGCTTCGAGAAGATCGAAATCCACGAACCGCCGGCCGCCGAGAGCGTCCAGATCCTGAAAGGGCTGCGTTCGCGCTACGAGGAGCACCACGGCATCGAATATGCCGATGCCGCTCTCAAGGCCGCGGTCGATTTGTCGTCGAAGTACCTGAACGACCGCTTCCTGCCGGACAAGGCGATCGACGTGATCGACGAGGCCGGGGCCTATGTGCGGCTGACCGGCTCTCCCCAGCGCCGGAAGATCAACCCGAGCGACATCGAGAAGATCGTGGCCAAGATGGCCCGGATCCCCACCCAGAGCGTCTCCACCTCCGACCGCTCCAAGCTGGAGCACCTCGAGGCGCGCCTCAAGGCGGTGGTGTTCGGGCAGGACGGCGCCATCGGCGCGCTCGCCACCGCCATCAAGCGCTCGCGGGCCGGACTGGGGGTGCCCGGAAAGCCCATCGGCTGCTTTCTCTTCACCGGCCCGACCGGGGTGGGCAAGACCGAGGTGGCCCGGCAGGTCTCCCGGATCCTGGGGGTGGAGTTCATCCGCTTCGACATGAGCGAGTACATGGAGAAGCATGCGGTGGCGCGGCTGATCGGCGCGCCACCCGGCTACATCGGCTTCGACCAGGGAGGGCTTCTGACCGATTCGGTCCGCAAGCACCCCCACTCGGTCGTCCTCATGGACGAGATCGAGAAGGCCCACCCGGACCTCTTCAACATCCTGCTCCAGGTGATGGACCATGCGACCCTGACGGACAACACCGGCAAAAAGGCCGATTTCCGCAACGT
>JALOOS010000041.1 GCA_025454275.1 Desulfobacterales bacterium
ATGCTTCTGATCGACTGGTTTGCGTCTCTCGACCCCATCGCCCAGGCCCTTGGTGCGACCCTGTTCACCTGGTTCCTGACGGCGCTGGGGGCCGGGATGGTGTTTTTTTTCAAAACGATCAACCGTAAGGTCCTCGACGGCATGCTGGGCTTTGCCGCCGGGGTCATGATCGCGGCCAGCTACTGGTCGCTGCTCGCCCCCGCGATCGAGATGGCGGAGGCGGACGGCGGACCGGCCTGGGTGCCGGCCGTGGCGGGTTTTCTCCTGGGCGGGTTCTTCATCTGGCTCGTCGACCGGATTCTGCCGCACCTGCACCCCGGCCTCCCGACCCGCTCGGCGGAGGGTATTCATACCGGCTGGCGGCGCAGCATCCTGCTGGTGCTCGCCATCACGATCCACAACATCCCCGAAGGGCTGGCGGTGGGGGTCGCCTTCGGCGCCCTGGCGACCGATCTCCCCTCCGCCTCGCTCGCCGGGGCCATGGCCCTCGCCCTCGGGATCGGCATCCAGAACTTTCCGGAAGGGGCGGCGGTTTCCGTTCCCCTTCGGCGTGAGGGGCTCTCGCGGCGCAAGAGCTTTTTCTACGGCCAGATGTCCGGCATGGTGGAGCCGCTGGCCGGTGCCACCGGCGCTCTCGCCGTGGTGCTGATGAAGCCGATCCTGCCCTACGCCCTCGCCTTCGCCGCCGGCGCCATGATCTACGTGGTGGCCGAGGAGCTGATTCCTTCCGCCCGGCAGGAAAAGCACAGCGATTTTGCCACGGTCGGCGTCATGATGGGCTTTGCGGCTATGATGAGCCTGGATGTGGGGCTGGGATAGCGCGGTGGACGCCCAGCTGTTCGACCTTATCAGCCGAGGCACCCTGCTCGGTCTCGCCGCCGGCTTTTCGCCGGGCCCGCTCACGCTCCTCGTGGTCGGCGAAACCCTCCGCCACGGGCTGCGTTCGGGGCTCCAGGTCGCCATCGCCCCTCTGCTAACCGACATCCCGATCATTCTCCTGGCCGCACTCCTCCTGGGTCGGTTGACGGGCAGCCCGCTCGCTTTCGGCGCCCTCTCTCTCACCGGCGGGCTTTTTTTGCTGTGGCTCGGCTACGCGAGCCTCAAGGTGGGCCCGGTGATGGCCCCGCTCGAAGCATCCCCTCCCCGCTCGATCCGCAAGGGGATCGCCGCCAACCTCCTCAACCCCAACCCCTACCTCTTCTGGACCGGGGTGGGCGTGCCCACCCTGCTGAGCGCCCGTGAGATCTCCTGGGCCCACGCCGCTGCGTTTATCGGTGCCTTCTTTTTCTTCATCGTGGGGTCGAAGGCCCTCCTGGCACGGCTCGTCGACGGCTCGCGCGCCTTCATGCAGGGCCGGGTCTATCTTGGGATCATGCGCCTGCTCGGGGTGCTGCTGATGGTCTACGGGGTGCTGCTGCTGCGCGACGGGTGGGGACGGATGGTCGGTTAAAGGGACGGGGAATGATGGGTTCCGGCTTCACGGTTCACGGTTGAAGGCGCAGGTCGGGGTCGGAATCGGTATCGATCGTTTGATGTTCGGAACCCGTGCCCGGGGCGTGAAACAAAGCAACTGTTGCGACCCCGATTCCGATACCGACCCCGATTCCAATCTTTTCATCACGAATCCCGCATCTCGCATCCCGGATCCAGTTTCGACACCGCATCCCGCATCTCGAAAGCTCGCCGTGAACCTGGAACCCTCCTTATTTCCTATTTGAACGTCAGGACGCTCCCCAGCCCGCCGTCGACGTGAAGGATTTGGCCGGTGATCCAGGCCGAAGAGCCGCTGAGCAGAAACATCACCGCCCCGGCGAGCTCTGCTGCGGAGCCGACCCGTTTCAGCGGATGGCGCTCGGCGGAAGCACGGCGCTTGGTCTCATCCGCAAGGAGCGGCGCTGCCAGGGGGGTATCGGTGAGCGAGGGGGCGACGGCATTCACGCGAACCCTGGGGGCCAGCTCTGCCGCAAGCGAGCGCACGAGCCCCTCGACCGCCCCCTTGGCGCTGGCGATGGATGCATGAAAGGGCATGCCGGTCCGGACCGCGACAGTGCTGAACAACACGACCGAGGAACCCGAGGGGGCGTTTTTAAGCGCCGGCAGGCAGGCCTGGATCACCTTGACCGCGCCGAGGCAGTTGATCGTGAAGTCGGATGCGAACTCCTCCGCCGTGAGCCGGTTGAAGGGCCGGAGGCGAATGCTGCCCGGGCAGTAGACCAGCCCCTCCAGGGCCTCCGGCAGCTGGTCGGCGGGGATCTCCGCCGCCGTCGCGTCGAGGGTGGTGTGCCGGACCCCCGGGAGCGCTTCCGGAAACTGCGCTGCACGGGAAAAACTGAACACCCGGGCCCCCTGCCCGCTCAGCGCCCGGGCAAGCGCGAGGCCGATCCCCGAGGTGGCGCCCACGACCGCAACGCGTGCATCCTTCATCGCTCACCGCCCTTCGTGGAGGTACCGGCTCTACCGATTCCAGAGGCCGCGCTCGATCAGGACGGCGCGGAGGGTTTTTAGGGCGGTGTTCGCGGCCGGCATCCCGCCATAGACGAACGTCTGGAAAATGACCTCGGCAATCTCCGCGGGTGTGCAGCCGACGTTGAGCGCGGCCTGAATGTGAAGCTTGAGCTCCTCGGGGCGGGAGAGCACCGTCAGGCAGGCGATCGTGATGAGCTGCCGGGTCGGGTGGGGGAGTTTCTCGCGCGCGTACATCCGGCCCGTGATGAAGAGCGAGAGCTCTTTGGCGAGCTCCGGGTCGAAGGCCTTCCAGAGGTCGAAGGGCCGCTCGTCCTGGACCCCCGTGAAGTAGAGCTCCGCCGTCTTTCGCGTTTTCGCGACGAGGTCATCCCCCATTGCCGGCCCTCCTTTCGCCGCCGCGGCTCACGTGATGGTGTAGCCGGGGCCGCCCCCGCCTTCCGGGCAGGTCCAGATGATGTTTTTAAAGGGATCCTTGATCTCGCAGGTCTTGCAGTGCAGGCAGTTGGAAGGATTGAGCTTCAAGCGCGGGCGGCCGCCCTCCGCCGTCTCCATCTCATAGACCTGCCCCGGGCAGAACCGGGTGCAGGGGCTGCGGTAGGTCTCCCAGCAGCGGGTGACGCAAAGCTCGGTGTCCGGGATCACAAGGTGGCAGGGCTGGTCCTCCTCGTGCTGGGTGCCCGAGAGGTAGACCCCGGTCAGCTTGTCGATGTAGAGGGTTCCGTCGACCTCCGGCGCCGGTGCGGCGGCAGCCGCATGACCCGCCTTCAGCGCGGCGCCGTCCTCGGAGGTCTTCATCGGGTCGATGAACCCGCGCCCGCCCGAAACCTGCTGAGCCCCCAGATGGAGAAACTTGAAAAGCCCCTTGCGCGACAAGGCTTGGCCGAAGTTGCGTGCCGTGTAAAGCTCGCTCCTGATCCAGCTCGCCTCCAGCCGGGCGGCATAGCCGCGCAGGCCGGCGGCGGAGAGGTCGCCCTTGCCGATCGCATCGAGAACCGTCTCGGCCGCCAGCATGCCCGATTTCATGGCCGTGTGAATCCCCTTCAGCCGCTGCACGTTGAGCATGGAGGCGCTGTCGCCGACGAAGACCGCCCCATCCACGGCGAGCTGCGGCATCGTGTACCACCCGCCCGCCGCCAGGGTCTTCGCCCCCTGCTGCAGCACCTTGCCCCCGCGGATCAGATCGGCGATCAGGGGGTGGTGCTTGAAGCGCAGAAACTCGCGGTAGGGCTCGAGCATGGGGTCCTCGTAATCCAGGCCCACCACCAGCCCGAGGGAGATGCGCCGCTCCTTCATGCGGTAGAGAAACCCGCCCCCCTTGGTGTCGAGCCCAAGGGGGTAGCCGAAGGTGTGGATCACCGTGAACGGGGAGTCCCAAAACGGGCTGTCGGCCGGAAGCTCGATCACCTCTTTCACCGCGGTCTCATACACCTGGGGCATCTTCCCGGAGAAGATCCCGAGCTTTTTACCGATCTCCCGGATGAGGCTGCCCTTGGGGCCCTCGCCGAAGACGGTCACCTTGGCGAGCAGATCCACCCCGGGCTCGTGGTTCGACTTGGGCTTGCCGTCCTTGCCGACCCCCTTGTCTCCGGTGCGCACACCGGTCACGCGCCGGCCGCCGGCGTCGTAGAGCGCCTCCACCCCGGCAAATCCCGGAAAGATGTTCACTCCCAGCTCTTCAGCCGCCGCGCCGAGCCAGGCGCAGAATTTGGAAAGGCTGATGACGGCGCACCCCGTGTTGTGCATGGCGGGGGGGAGGTAGGGCAGGCGGACCTGTTTCCGGGGCGTGAGATAGAAGACCCCGTCCCGCAAGTCCGTCTCCTCGAGGGGGCAGCCCCGGGCAGCGTAGTCCGGGATCAGCTCCGCCAGTGCTTTGAGATCCAGCACGGCCCCGCTCAGCGAGTGGGCGCCGATCGCCTCGGCCTTTTCGATGAGGCAGACCTCGACCTCGCGCCCGGCCTTCTGAGCGAGCTGCTTCAGGTGAATGGCCCCGGCGAGGTTGGCCGGTCCGCCGCCGACGAAGACGACATCGAATTCCAGCTGTTCGCGTTCCATGCCTGCACTCCCGCGGTGGTCGTCAGCAGTCCATCAGGACTTGATTTTTTGAACGGCGGCGGTGATCGCCGGAAGCAGCTGGAAGATATCGCCGACGATGCCGTAATCGGCCTTGGCGAAAATCGGCGCCTCCGGGTCCTTGTTGAGGGCCACGATCACCTTGGAGGTGGACATGCCGGCCAGGTGCTGAATGGCGCCCGAGATGCCGCAGGCGATGTAAAGAGCCGGGGAGACCACCCGCCCGGTCTGCCCCACCTGGTCCCCGTGCTTGCGCCACCCCTCGTCCACCGCCGAGCGCGAAGCGCCGACCGCCCCGCCCAGGGCCGCGGCCAGCTCCTCCAGCGGCTGGAAGTTGCCTCCCGTGCCGCGGCCGCCCGAGACGATGACCTCGGCCTCGGTCAGCTCGACCTTGCCGCCGGCATCCATGAGCTTTTCGACCACGGCGGTCTTGACCTCGCCCGTCTCGACCGCCGGGGTGTCGACGGCGGCCTCGCGGGCGGCGCGCTGGATCGGCATGACGTTGGGGCGCACCGCAATTATCTGGGGGGTTCCCTGGATCGTCACGTCGGCAAAGAGTTTGCCGCCGAACATCGGCCGCGTGCAGATGACGCTACCGGACTGGACGCGCACCGCCGTGCAGTCCATGGCCAGCCCTGCATTCAGGCGCGCCGCCAGGCGCGCGGCCAGGTCCTTGCCCTGGGCCGTGGCCCCCAGCAGCACCACGGCCGGGTCGGCGGCGGGAAGGCAGGCGGCCAGGGCGTTGGTGTAGGCGTCGGTGCGGTAGTCCGCCAGGGCCGGGTCGTCCAGCACCAGGATCGTGTCGGCCCCGAAGGCCTTGATCTCCTCCGCCAGGGCGCCGAGCGCAGCCCCCATGACGACCACCGTCAACGGGCCGGAGAGGCCGTCGGCGATGCGCCGGCCCTCGCTCACCACTTCATAGGCCACCTTGCGGAACTTCCCGTCCCGCTGCTCCGTAATCGCCAGCACTCCGTTCGCCATCGCTATCTCCTTTCAAACGCCTCGGCTCAGCGGGCGCTCAGATGAGTTTCGCTTCCGTGTGCAGGATCCTGACCAGCTCCTCGGCCGCCGCCGCGGGGGTATCGCCCGGAATCATCCGCACCGCCTTTCGCTCCGGCGGCAGCCGCAGCGCCTGGATGACGACCTTGCGGCCGGCCGCCCCGACCGTCGCGGGATCGAGTCCCAGATCGGCGATGGTCTTCACCTCGATGGGCTTCTTCTTGGCCTTCATGATTCCCGGCAGGGAGGCGTAGCGCGGCTCGTTCAGCCCGCGCTGGGTCGTGAAGAGCGCCGGCAGCGGCGCCTCCACCACGACCGTGCCGCCTTCGATCGAGCGGTGGCAGCGGATCCGCCCGTCGAGCACCTCGGCCTTGGCTACGATCGAAATGTGCGGGATCCCCAGGAACTCGGCGACCGCAGCGCCCACCTGGTAGTTGTCTTCGTCCACCGCCCGCTGCCCGCAGATGATGAGATCGTAGGGCAGGCCTTTGACGGCGGCGGCCAGGATCTTCGCCGTGGCGAGCGGGTCGCCCCCCTCCGCCGCCGGGTCGTTGACGTGCACCCCCTTGTCGGCTCCCATGGCCAGCGCCGTGCGCAGGGTCTCCTGGGCCTTCTGCGGCCCGACCGACACCACCGTGACGCTGCCGCCCTTGGCCTCCTTGATGCGCAACGCCTCCTCCACGGCCAGTTCGTCGTACGGGTTCATGACCCACTTGATATCGTCCTTTTTGATCGACTTCCCGTCGGCGGCGATCTGAACGAGCGACTCCGTGTCGGGCACCTGCTTCACGAGCACAACGATATTCATGCGCAGCTCCTTTCGTTAGGGCGTCAGCCGGTCTGCCCGTCGGCCCGTCGCCCGAAAAAACTTTTTCCGCCGACCGGCTGACCGGCCGACGGGCTGACCGGCTGACGGTTCTACCGGTTCGCCTTGCGATAGCCCAGCTGGTCGAGGGCGATGATCCACTTGCAGATGTTGGCGGATCCCTCCACCATGGTGTAGGTCGGCGCGTCGCGATAGTAGCGGGCCACGGGGTACTCGGTCGAGTAGCCGTATGCGCCCAGGATCCGCATGGCAAAGGTCGCGCACTTGGTGACGACCTCGCCGGCGAAGTACTTCGCCTGGGCGACGTCGAGCCCGTTGTCGAGCCGGCCCTGGTCCTTGGCCCAGGCGGCCTTGTAGACCAGCAGCCGCGCGGCCTCGATCTCGGCCGACATCTGCGCGATCATGTCCTGGTTCATCTGGAACTCACCGATCCGCTTCCCGAACTGCTTGCGCTCGTTGGCGTACTGGACGGCCGCATCCAGGCAGGCCTGCGCCAGCCCGACGGCGCCGGCCGCCGCCGAGAGGCGGGTCTGGTTGAGAGAGCTGAAGACGATCTTGGCCCCGTCGCCGGGCGCACCCAGGATATTCTCCTTGGGCAGGCGGCAATCGGTGACGAAGACCTCGCCCGTCGGGGAGGAGTGGGAGCCCATCTTTTCGAGCTGGGTCGTCTTGACGCCATTGAAGTTTTTCGGCTCCAGGACGAAGGCCGACAGTCCCTTGGACTCCTTCGACCGGTCGGTGTAGGCGTAGTAGATCAGGACGTCGGCCACGTGGGCGTTTGAAATCCAGGTCTTGGACCCGTTGAGCAGCCAGTGATCGCCCTTGTCCTCCGCCGTGGACTGCATGGCCATGACATCCGAGCCGGCATCCGGCTCGGTGATGCCGAAACCGCCCACATACTCGGCGCTTACGAGTTTGGGGATGTATTTGCGGCGCAGCGCTTCGCTGCCGTATTTGTAGATGGTGTAGGCACAGCCCAAGGCCTGCATGTTGATCTGAACTCTCAAGGAGCTGGAGACCCGGGCGATCTCCTCGCTCACGATCATGGCTGCCAGAAACCCCATGCCCTCTCCGTCGTACTCCTCGGGGATCACGGTGCCGAAAAAGCCCAGCTCCCCCATGGGCTTGATCGCCTCCTTGTAGGGGAAGTGGTGGTTGGCATCCCACTCGCCGGCATACGGTGCGATCTTCTTGTCGGCGAATTCACGAACGGCCTTGCGCAGCATTTCGAGTTCTTTGGAAAGTGCAAAATTCATCGATTTCCCTCCTCCGTAGAATCCGTGCGGGGTGATCCGCACGCGGGGCCTGGCGGCATGCAGGGGGCGATCATAGTCGCAAGATTCATAAAAATCAAGACGCCGCAGTGGACTTGCCGCCGCCCGCAGCGCGGCGGCGGGAAGATGGCACGCGAATGTCTCCACCGCACGGGATCGAAGGACAAAGGCGGCCCGGGGGTACCGCATTTCCGCACGGGTCCGCAGCCCGGCTTGAGTTTTCAGCTCGAATCGCCTATCAACAGGTTGCCCGCAGCCCGGCCTCGCGCGCTGATCCACCCCTTGCGGCGACGCCCGGTGCGCAGGGCCGCCGTGAACCCATGACCCCAGACGACGAAGCCCGATTCCGGACGCTGAACGCCGGCCTGCCGCACCCGGCACCGATTGAACTGCGCCTGACCGCGGACCCGCGCAGCGTCGACCTGGACCAGTTCTGCCGCCGGCTCGCCGCCCTGGTGCCCGCGGTCCGAATCCTTACCACCCGCGAGCCCGGGTCCGCACCGCCGGCAATCGTCCTGCCGGGCGGGTTGCGGTTCCTGGGCATCCCCACCGGCACGGAGGCGGCGCCCTTCGTCGAGGCCGTGGCCGGGAAAAGTCCCGTCCCCGCGCCGGAGATCCTCGATGCGGCCGCCGCCATCCGCCTGCCCGCTGCCGTCGACCTGTACGTCATGCCCCGCTGCACCCACTGCCCCGCCGCCGTCCGGCAGCTCGCCGGCCTTGCCGCCGC
Organism: Desulfobacterales bacterium; assembly: GCA_025454275.1. GTDB lineage: Bacteria > Desulfobacterota > Desulfobacteria > Desulfobacterales > SpSt-501 > SpSt-501. The sequence goes on from JALOOS010000041.1 coordinate 8,363, forward strand.
CTGCCCTCTCGTCCGGGTGAGGATCATCGACGGCGCCCTGTTCCCGGAGCTCGCCGACCGCGACCGGATCCGCGCCGTTCCCACGGCGATCCTCGATGGAACCTTTCGCTGGTCCGGTACGATCAGCCTCCGGGAAATGATCGCGCTGATGGGGGCCCGCGACCCCGCCGCACTGGGGCCGGTGGCGCTCGAGCTCATGCTCAAGGAGGGGGCGGCACAGCGCCTGGCGGAGATGATGCGGGAGCGCAACGCCCTTTTCCCCGCTCTGGTCGAGCTCCTCTGCCATCATGAATGGCCGGTGCGGCTGGGGGCCATGGTCACGGTCGAAACGCTGGCGGAACTGGCCCCCTGCCTGGCGCGCGAGGCCCTCGATCGGCTCTGGGAGCGCTATGCGGGGGCCTCGGAGTCGGTCCGGGGGGACATCCTCTTTCTATCCGGCGAAGCCGGCGGCCCCTGGCTGCGGCCGGCGCTCCGGGCCGTCATGGCAGGCGATGCCACGTTGGAGCTGAAAGAGGCGGCCGCCGAAGCCCTCGAGAAAATCGCCGTTCAGGAGCGAAAAGAAAAGTCGGCGTGGTGAGTCGGAGTCGGAGTAGAGGAAAGGCAGTAACGAGTAACGAGCAACGAGTAACGAGTGAAAAGATGAAGTCGGTATCGAATCCCTTCGCTCCCACCGGCGAAACACCAAACACTTGCAAGCAAAAAGGGGGCGAGGGGTCAAGCGGTCAAGGGGAAGGAAAGCAATTCGAACCAGACGACCCCCGAATTTTGCATTCCGATATACCCCCGCCGCGACGGGGTGGGACGCTAAACACCGAACACCGGCCCCCATCAAAAAAAGCCCCGGCCGTTCGGCCGGGGCTTTTTTTTAAAGGGCTAATTTCTGCTTTACGGCTTCGCCTCCTCGCCCTTTTCGGCGGGCGCGGCGGCATCTGCCGCCGGCGGCGCGGCCGCTTTTTCAACCGGTTTCGTCGCC
>JALOOS010000282.1 GCA_025454275.1 Desulfobacterales bacterium
CGGGCTCTTCGATGCCGGCCTGCCGGAGGTCGATCCAGGCGAGGTAGGTCCCCTCGACGGGCGCCATGGAGAGGGGGCCGGCCATCCCCTTGACCGCCTCGGCCAGCCGGTCGCGGTTGCCCCGCAAATAATCGAGCAGCGCCCGGCGCCACGGTTCGCACTCCCGGTAGGCCACGGTCGCCGCCAGGTAGCCGAAGGGGTTGATCATCGGCACGATCCCGGCCTTGGTTGCAAGGAACCGACGACGCAGCGCCTCGGAGGGGATGACGGCAAAGGCGCAGCCCAACCCGGCCAGGTTGAAGGTCTTGCTCGGGGCCATGAGGGTGATGGTGCGCGCGGCCACCTCCGGCGCGAGGGCGGCGATCGGGATGTGCCGCTTTTGCGGATCGAGCAGGAGACCGCAGTGGATCTCGTCGGCGCAGATCGTTATGTTCCGTTTCAGGCAGATCTCGGCCAAACGCTCGAGCTCCCCCCGGTCGAAAACCCGGCCGACCGGGTTGTGAGGATTGCAGAGCATGAAAAGCCGCGAACGAGGTGTCATGGCTTGCTCGAGGCGCTCGAAATCGACGGACCAGCGGTTGGCCTCCTCGCGCAACGGGACCCGGACGAGCCCCCGCCGTGAATTGAGCGGCGCAGAGAGAAACGGCGGGTAGACCGGCACCAAGGTCACGACCTCGTCCCCCTCCTCCCCCACCGCCCGGCAGGTGAGGTTCAGCCCGGTCACCAACCCCGGGAGCCAGACGATCCAGGCCGGATCGACCCGCCAGCCGTGGTCGCGCTCCAGCATGGCCACCACCGCCTCGACCAGCGCGGCCGGGGCCGCGGTGTAACCGAACACCCCGTGGTCCGCTCGGCGGCGCAGGGCCTCGACGACGGCCGGCGGGGAGCGGAAATCCATATCCGCCACCCACATCGGGATGATATCCCGGCCCCGGTATTTCTCCCACTTTTCGCTTGATTCCCCGCTCCGGTCGATCACCTCGTCGAAGTCGAACATATCCCTCCTCGTCCGCGGCCGGGGGCTGCCGGGTGGTCAGCGCTTGGTGCGCAGGAGTTTGTGGTAGGCGGCGGTCAGCTTCAGAAAGGTTTCGTGGCTGCCGCCCTTGTCGGGGTGAAGCTCCTGCGCCCGGCGGCGATAGAGGCGGCTCAACTCCCGGCGGTTCATTTTCTTCAAGGCCTCGCGGCTCTTGCCGAAGATGCGCCCGGCCTCCTCCATGCCGACCACGACCGACTCGGGCGGGCGGTAGGCGCGGTGTCGGTTCATGAAGTCCCGCAGGTACTCGTCGGCGAGCGTACGCACCCCGTAGTCATGGTCGAAAAACATCAGGACGTAGCGCACCAGGTGATCGTGCAGGCGGTTCGCCGGCGGAAAACCGGACCAGAAGCCGCGATCCCCATCGAGCCGGCAGAGCTCTTCCAGAAAGAAGAGGTCGACCTGGTCCTGTTCGAGGAACTCCGGATTTTGCTTCGCGAAACGCTGGGTGAAATACTGCTGCAGGTTAAAAATGACGTAACAGTAGGCCTTGATCTCGCGCGGCCGGAGCACGCGCTCCATCTGGATGAATCCCTGTTCGATCTCGTCCCGGGACTTCTGCTGCAGCATCCGGATGGCCGAGGCCGGCAGATGCTCCAGCGAGCGTTGCTCCATCTGGCCGAACTTGAGAAAATGGATGCGGCGCTTGTCGAAAAGATGAATCGTCTCGGGGTGAGGGGTGCTTTTCGCCCCGCGATCCTCTTTCAGCCGGCGTTCCTGACGCCGGAAGGGCTCCAGCTTATGGCGTATCTCCGGGTCAAGGAAAGGCCAGAAGATCGTTTCGAGCTCTTCCTGGCTGGTTTCGGTGCCGCGGGAGCGGATGGTTTCTTCTACCTCCTCGTCCACATAAAATGAGTTGCCGCCGGGATAGACGATGAGCCGGCCCGGGGTGGCCCCCAGGTCGAAAAGGTCGCGGTGGCAGTAGACGCCCTCGCGCTCGAAGGATTCACGGATATAGAAATGCGGCCGGCCGCAGTCATTGACGGATGCGAGGTACATGGTCGGTTACTCCTGCCGCTAAAGGGTATATGCCCCCCTCCGGCCTCTGTCAATCGCGGCGGCGCTTGTGTTTCGCCGTAACCGACACTATGATCACGAACCGGTTCAATAACACCGTCTATCGGGCGGGGATCCCGCCATGGCGGGATTGCGAGCCTCTCGGACTGGCTCACAAACCATCAAGGCCGTTAGGCTTTGCAATCGGCCTGCGTCCCGCCTCGACGGAACGCGCAACCGTGATCCGAGGTCATGAAACCAGGTCGAATCCTTCCGACCGAAAAGGGGGGCCATGGGATGGATAGCATGCGGCGTTTAGGAAACTCGGATATAATGATTTCGCCGGTCGTCATGGGCTTGTGGCAGGCCGGAAAAGAGATGTGGACCGGTATCGACGATGGGGAGATTCGAAAAAGCATCCGCGCCGCGGTGGATGCCGGCATCAATGCCTTCGACACGGCCGAGATGTACGGCAAGGGACACTCCGAGCGCACACTGGCCGCCGCCACGGCCGGGATCCGCGACAAAGTGGTCTACATGACAAAGGTCTTTTCGAATCACCTCGCCTACGACCAGGTGATCTCGGCCTGCGACCGCTCCCTGGCGAACCTCAAGACCGACCGCATCGACCTCTATCAGATCCATTGGCCCTCCGGTTCCTTCGGGAGCCGCAAGGTTCCCGTCGAGGAGACCATGCGGGCGATGAACGATTTGAAGACCCAGGGCAAGATCCGCGCGATCGGGGTCTCCAACTTCTCGCGGGCCCAGATCGAGGAGGCCGCCCGTTTCGGGAGCATCGACAGCCTGCAGCCGCCCTACTCCCTTTTCTGGCGCCAGGCGGAAAGTGACGCCCTGCCCTACTGTGCCGCCAACAACATAACGGCCCTCGCCTATTCGCCCATGGCCCAGGGGATCCTCGCCGGGCGGTTCGGAGCCGATCCACGGTTCGAGAAGGGCGACCACCGCAGCAGCCACCGCCTTTTCGGGCCGGAAATACCTCCCGCCCGAATACCTGCGCCGTCGCCGGCGCCCGCAGCCCCGCCCAAGTATTGGAAAACGCCGGCGCCATGAAGGTTGAGCTTGGAAAACCCGACCTGGAAGAGATGGATGCCATCAGCCGCACGGTGACCGACCGGATCGACGACAACCCGGTGCAATGGAATTTCGGGTGAAAAGAAGAAGTCGGAGTGCCGAGTCGGAGTCGGAGTCGGATAGGCAATGCCTATAACGCGATAGAATGCCTAAAATGCCTAAAATTTAAACTGATCAGCCGAACACCAAGCATCCATTCAACCCATAACCCAATCACCTATTCACCAAACACCAATCACCAAAAAAGAAACGCCCTGCCCGCCGCGCCTCTCGGGCGCCACGGTTTTTAAACATAGCGCTGCGGCGCTCCCCGGATGCCTGCGCCCGGGACATCGGTTTCGTCCGCGTCTGAAACTCGGGGCAACGGGCTCTGCGATCGGACCAGGCTCGCTCCGTCAATTGTGCCGGGGATAGGCCCCATCGTTTCGTCGCATCTACCGGTTCGGGGCATGGTCCGATCCAAGAGCCCGTAAGCCCCTCAGACATTCAGCCGCTCCCGAAACCGATGCCCCGGACTCCGGCATCCTCACGCTGGGGCGATTGTGAAAAGTAACGAGTAACGAGCAACGAGTAAAAAAGACGGAACACCACCGTGTACGGGTACGCGAACGTGAACGGGTACCAAGCGGCGGGCAGGGTGTTTTGCCGCAGGCGCGCTGAGCAGCGGAAGCAGAACCTCTCGCCGGGGCCCGGCCGAGGGGATACGGCGATATACACCCTCTTCACCGCGGCAAACGGGCATCCCCTCGGACGGGTCCCGCCGCCACCGGACGGTTTCAGCGTGCCTGCGGCAAAATGCCCTGCCCTCCGCGCCCCATGGGCACCACTTGCGTAGGGCCTGAAAAAGAGTGATGCGGCGAATGCAACCCTCTACTTTCCGTACTTGTCGATCCGCACGCGGCAGCT
>JALOOS010000283.1 GCA_025454275.1 Desulfobacterales bacterium
CTGCCCTTCTTCGGCCCCTCCACGCTGCGCGACACTTTGGGAAAACTTCCCGACGGGGTCCTTGACCCTCTCTTCTGGTACCGCAACCTCGGGCTCTCCCTGGGTCTCCGCGGGGGCGAAGCCGTCAACGACACCACCTTCCGGATCGGGGAGTGGGAAGCGCTCAAGAAGGCCTCCCTCGATCCCTACATTGCGGTCCGCAACGGCTTCCTCCAGAACCGGGCGCGACTGATCGGCGAGTAGAACTGGTTGAAATTTTCTACCCACTCGGGTAGAAAGCGGCCATGAAAAGCGCACAGCAGCAGTTGGCCGAAGGCATCCTCTTCACCGACGAGTACCAGTTCACCATGGCCCAGATGTACTTCCGCATGGGCCTGCACGATAAGCCCGCCCAGTTCGACTATTTTTTCCGGGGCTATCCCGACTACGGCGGCCACAAGGCGGGCTACTGCATCAACGCCGGCCTGGAGTGGCTGGTGGACTGGATGCGCGCCGCCCGCTTCCGCCGGGAGGAGATCGACTGCCTCAGGGGGCAGACCGGCCGGGGCGGGAGGCCGTTGTTCAACGCCGATTTTCTCGCCTGGCTGGAGAAGAGCGGCCACTTCGACGCCCTGACCATGCGGGCCGTGCCGGAGGGGCGGGTGGTCCACCCCAACGTGCCGCTGGCGGTCGTCACCGGCCCGCTCGCCATCGCCCAGATCCTGGAGACCTCCCTCCTCAACCACCTCAACATCCAGACCCTGATCGCTACGAAGGCGGCGCGGATCCACGACATCTGCGGCGGCCGGCTCATCATCGAGTTCGGCACCCGCCGCGGGCACGGCAAGGGGGTCACGGCGGCGACGCGCGCGGCCCTGATCGGCGGGGCCCATTTCAGCTCCAATGTGGGCATCTCCCATGTGCTCGGGTTTCCGCCCAAGGGCACCCACGCCCACAGCATGGTCCAGGCCTTTCTCGCGATGGGGTTGAGCGAGCTGGACGCCTTCCGGGCCTTCGCCGAAACCTACCCGGATGACTGCGTCCTGCTCGTGGACACGATCGACACCCTGGAGAGCGGGATCCCCAACGCCATCCGGGTCTTCGAGGAGCTGCGGCGCCGGGGCCACGCGCCGGTCGGGATCCGTCTCGACTCGGGCGATTTGGCTCACCTGGCCATTCAGGCCGCGCGGATGCTGGATGCGGCCGGCTTCCCGCAAACGACGATCGTGCTCTCCAATGAGCTGGACGAGCTCAGCATCTGGCAGATTCTGACCCAGATCGGGCAAGAGGCGGCCCGCAACGGGTTGGAGGCCCAACCCATCATCGACCGGCTGGCCTACGGGGTGGGGACGCGGCTCGTGACCTCGGCCGGGGCCCCCTCCCTGAACGGGGTCTACAAGCTCGTGGCGCTGCGGCGGGACGGCCGGTGGATCCCGGCCATGAAGCTGTCGGATTCGCCCTCGAAGATCCCCAACCCCGGCGACAAGCGGGTTCACCGGATATACGACCGCAGGGGCAAGGCCACGGCGGATCTTCTGGCCGGAAAGGACGAGTCCCCGGCCGATATGCGCGAGATCGTGCTGCGGCACATGACGGAGGCCCGCCTGCAGCGCACCTTGCGCCGGGCGGAGATCCTCGAGATCGAGCCCCTGCTTGCGCCGGTTCTCGCGGAGGGGCGCACGGTCTATGAGTTCCCGCCGATCGAGGCGATCCGGGCGGTGCGCCAGGCGGACCTCGAACGGCTGGACCCCGGCGTCAAGCGCCTCATGAACCCGCACATCTACCACGTGTCGCTCAGCGAGAAGATGTGGCAGACGAAGCAGAAGCTGATCGCATCGATGCGGGCGAACCTGCCGCGCGCCTCGGCAGCGCCTGCCTGAACCCCTGCCCTCCGAAAAGCGGCCGCGGCACGCCTCACTTGCGCTTGAAGACCGCGCGCCACCCGGTGAACTCCACCGACTGCGGCCGGATGGCCTTGCGCACGTCGCGGGCCATCTCGGTGATGTAGAAGGACTCGGGGTCCTCTTCGTTCACGGCCGCGAGGATCTTCTTCAGGTCCCGGCGCCGGCAGGCGATGTAGAGCTCATCCACCGGGCCGCGCATGCCTTCGCCGCGAAAAAGGGTCACCGCCTGCCCCATGCCCCGCAGCCGATCGGCCATCGGTTTCCCGGCCGTGCGCGTGATGACGCGCAGGATCATGAACCCCAGGGCGATCTTGCGCTCGACGGCGATCCCCACGGTGTTGCCGGTGGCGAACCCCAGGGCGTAGAATATGGCCAGGATGGGCCGATCGCCGACCATCGTGACCACGGTGCTGATCACACCGATCCAGATCAGGATTTCGACGATCGCAAGGAAAAAGGCGATGACGCTGCGGCCCTGGATGGTCACGATCGTGCGCACCGTGCCGAGCGACACGTCGCAGATGCGGGCCGCGAAGACCCACAGCCCGGTCAGAAGGGTGGCGGTGTCCATCATGAGGGGGCCTCAGGGCCGTTCGGCGGCGACCATGGCGCTGTGCCGCGCGGCGAGATCGGAGTAGACCCGGGCGGCGTGGCGGACAAGCTCCCGGTCGGCTGCGGTCAGGGCGCGCTTGGCCGCGGCCGGGACCCCGGCCGCAAGCTCCCCGGGTCCGAGGGCCTGGCCCTCCTTGACCACCGCCCCGGCTGCGACCACGGAGCCCGTGCGGATGACCGAGCCGTTCAACAGCGTCGCTCCGATGGAGATCAGGCACTCGTCCTCGATCACGCAGCCGTGGATCACGGCATGGTGGCCGATCGTCACCCCCGCGCCGATCCGCGTGGGGAACCCGATCTCGGTGTGTACGGTGCAGTTGTCCTGGATGTTGCTGCCGCGGCCGACCGTGATGGGTTCCATGTCGCCCCGCAGCACCGCCCCGTACCAGACGCTGGCGCCGTCTGCGAGTTCGACGTCGCCGATGACGACGGCGGTGGGGGCGATGAATACATTCTTCCCGATCCGAGGCTGTTTCTCCCCGAAAGGCAGGATCATCTGCGTCTCCTCC
>JALOOS010000284.1 GCA_025454275.1 Desulfobacterales bacterium
GCGGGTTGGCATAGAGCTCCTGGTAGGGGGCGAGCTCCACGATCTTGCCCAGGTACATCACCGCGATGCGGTCGCAGATATGCTCGACGATCGCAAGGTCGTGGGAGATGATGATGTAGGAGAGGGCGAACTCCTGCTGCAGGTCGATCAGCAGGTTGATGATCTGGGCCCGGATGCTGACGTCCAGGGCCGAAACCGGCTCATCGCCGATGATGAGCCGGGGCGAGAGGGCCAGGGCCCGGGCGATCCCGATGCGCTGGCGCTGGCCGCCCGAGAACTGGTGGGGGTAGCGGTTGGCCTGCTCGGGCGTCAGTCCCACTTTCTCCATGAGGTAGGCGACCCGCTCCCCGATCTCGCGCCCGCGGTAGAGGCCGTGGAAGCGCATGGGATCCCCCAGGATGCGCTTCACGGGCATGCGCGGATTGAGGGAGGAGTAAGGGTCCTGGAAGATGATCTGCATCGACCGGCGCAGGCGAATCGACTGCGAGCGGTTAAGCCCGGCGGTATCCACGCCGTCGAAGCGCACCCGCCCGCGGGTGGGCTCGATCAGCCGCAGCACCGCCAGTCCCAGGGTGGTCTTGCCGCAGCCGCTCTCCCCCACGATGCCCAACGTCTCGCCTGCGGCCACATGAAGGCTCACGCCGTCCACGGCATGGACGTACCCCGCGGTGCGCGAGAGCAGGCCGCGCCGGACGGGAAAGTGAACGCAAAGCTCCTCCACCTCGAGCAGGCGGCCCATGGCCTTTAAACTCCCTCCCGCCAGCAGCAGATCCGCCGCCCGCCCCCCAGCTCCCTCATCACCGGCGCCGTGCTGCGGCAGATAGGCTGCGCGGCGGAGCACCGGGGGTGGAAGGCGCACCCCTCGGGCAGCTCGTAGAGGCTGGGGACCACCCCGCTGATCTCCGCCAGCCGCTCGCGCCCCCAGCGGGCGCGGTGTCCCATGCGCGGGACCGAGCGCAGCAGCCCCTGGGTGTAGGGGTGGAGGGGCTCCTTGAAAAGCGCCGCGGTGGGGGCCTCCTCCACCACGCGGCCCGCGTACATGACCACCACGCGCTGGGCGGTTTCGGCGATCACCCCGAGGTCGTGGGTGATCATGACGATCGCCGCCCCGGTCTCCTGCTTGAGCTGGAGCATGAGCTCGAGGATCTGGGCCTGGATGGTCACGTCCAGGGCGGTGGTGGGTTCATCGGCGATGAGGATCTCGGGGTCGCAGGCGAGCGCCATGGCGATCATGGCCCGCTGGCGCATGCCGCCCGACATCTGGTGCGGATACTCCCGGGCGCGCTTTTCGGGGTTCGGGATCTGCACCTGGCGCAGCATCGCGACCGCCCGCTCCCGGCTCTCCGCCCGGCCCATCTGGCGGTGGAAGACGAACACCTCGGCGACCTGGTCGCCCACGGTGGTGACCGGGTTGAGGGAGGTCATCGGTTCCTGGAAGATCATGGAGATGCGGTTGCCGCGGATCAGGCGCATCTCGGCCGGGGAGAGGGCGAGCAGGTCGCGCCCCTTGAAGCGGATGCGGCCGCCGGCCACGCGGCCGGGCGGCTGCTGGATCAGCCCCATGACGGTCAGGGCGGTCACGCTTTTCCCGCACCCGCTCTCGCCGACCAAACCAAGGGTCTCGCCCCGCTCCAGGCGGAAGGAGACCCCGTCCACCGCCTTGGCGACCCCTTCGAAGGTGAGAAAGTGGGTTCGGAGCTCCTCGACGGCCAGCAGGGGCTCCGCGACCTCCGGTGCCGCGCTCGGGGCTGCCGCGGCGCTCAACGGGCGCCCCCCGCGGCCGGCCGGGCGGCAACGAAGATCCCCGGCCGCTCTCCGGTGGCCCTCCCCGCCTCCAGCACCAACCGCCCCCCGACCATGACCGCCTGCACCCCCACCGGGAAGCGGCAGGGATCCTCGAAGCTCGCCGTATCGGCGAAGCGTTCAGGGTCGAAGAGCACGGCATCCGCGCGGGCGCCGGGGGCGATGCGGCCGAAATCGGAGAGCCCCAGGCGGTCGGCGGTCATCCCCGTCATCTTGTGGACGGCCTCGGGCAGGCTCAACGCCCCCAGCTCGCGCACGAAGCGGCGCACGATCCGGGGGAAGGTGCCGTAGACCCGCGGGTGGGGCTTGCCCTCGCCGGGGGCCCCGTCCGAGCCGATCATGGCGAAGGGCAGCCGGATGAAGCGCGCCACGATCTCCTCGTTCATCGACCCGGCGATGATGCTGACCGCCCCGTTACCGGCGGCGATCAGGTCCAGGGCGCACTCGCAGGGGTCCCGGCCGAGCGCATCGGCGATCTCGGCCACCGAGCGGCCCTCCCACCGGCGCCCCTCGGGGTCGCCGGTCGCCGCGATGCGGATCTTCTCCCAGCCGGCGTTGTGAAAAATATTCTCCCAGCCCGGCAGCCCGTCCCGGATCTGAGCGATGACGGCGGCGCGGGTCGTGCGGTCGGCGAGGCGGGCGAGGAGGGCCGGAATACCCCCCTCGAGCGCCCAGGGCGGAATGACCGCGAGCAGCGAGGTGCTCGAGAAGTGGTAGGGATAGACGTCGGCGGTGACGTCCAGCCCCTCGGCCCGGGCGGCCTCGATCCGGGCCACGGCGGCGTCGGCGAGGTGCCAGTTCCTGCGGCCGGCCGCCTTGAGGTGCGAGACATGCACCGGGACGCCTGCGGCCCGGCCGATGCCGATCGCTTCGTCCAGAGCCTCGAGGAGACCTTCGGCCTCGTTGCGCAGGTGGGTGGCATAGAAGCCGCCCCGGCGCGCCGCGACCCGCGCGAGGGCCACCACCTCGGCCGTGTCGGCGAAGAGGCCGGGGGCGTAGTAGAGCCCGCTGGAGAGGCCGGCCGCGCCCTCTTCCATGGCCTCCGCGAGCATGCCCTCCATGCGGGCGAGCTCGGCTGCCGCCGCCGGCCGCGCCGCAAACCCCATGGCGGCGATCCGGAGCGTGCCGTGGCCGACCAGACCCATGGCGTTCACGACCGGCCGGCCGGCTGCGACCTTGGCCGCATACTGGCCGAA
>JALOOS010000042.1 GCA_025454275.1 Desulfobacterales bacterium
CGAGCCCTTGAGCCGCAAGTCGATCTTCTTTTGCCCCTCCTGGTTGTAGTCGCCGATGGTGCGACCGTCCATGAGCACATCCGCGATCAGGCCGAAATCACGCGCGCTCATCCCGAGCGCCCGCAGGCGGTCGCGGTCGGGGATGAGCCGCACCTCCGGGAAGAGCAGCTCCAATGAAGGCACCGGCCGGATCTGGGAGCCGGGAATGGCCCCCATGATCTCGCCGAAGAGCATCCCGGCCGTCTGCACGATCCGGTTCAGATCCTCCCCGCTCACATCCACCTCGATGGTGCGGCCGCGGCCGAGGCTCGTCTGGAAAACGCCGGCCTGCAGGCTCACCCCCAAGAGGCCGGGGATCGACCGGATGGTGCGCTGAAAAAGGGGGATGAGCTCGCCGGCGCGCTGCTCGTGGGTGCTGATGGCCCCGAAGAGCATGAACCCCTCCGAACCGATATAGAACATCGACTTGATCCCCGGCAGCCCGTCTTTGTCCACCCCGATGTGGGGATCGATTTCGCGGAAGATCTTTTCGCCGATGGCCTTGCGCTCTTCGAAGGAGAGCCCGGGGGGCGGGATCAGGAGGTTGAGGATCAGGTTGCGGTTGCCCTGGGGCAGGTATTCCATCTTGGGGAAGAGCAGGATCGCCAGGCTCACCGATGCAGCGGTGAACAACACCCCCGTGGCGAGCCGCGAGGTGGTGCTGCGGGTCGCCGCCCGCACCCCGGCCATGATAACAGCGGCGGCGGCCTCGCCGGCCGCCCCGATCGAGCGGCGGACCCGAGCCGAGAGCGCGTCCTCCCGGATGAGCCGGAAGAGCTGGCGCGAGAGCATGGGAATGACCAGCACCGATACGATCAGGCTGAGCCCGATGGCGAAGGTGATGGCGATGGCGATGTCCCGGAAGAGCTGCCCGGCCTCCTCCTGCATGAAGATCACGGGCAGAAAGACCTAGGCGGCGAGATAGGGGCGCTTGCCCATGCTGCGGTGCCGGTCGATGTTCTCGAGCACCACGATGGCGTTGTCGACCAGCATCCCGGCGGCGAAGGCGATGCCCGCCAAACTCACCACGTTCAGGTTGCGGCCCAGGAGGTCCATGAAGGCGAAGGTGCCGACGGCGCTGACCGGGATGGCCGCAGCGACCACGAGGGTGGAGGCGATCCGCCGCAAAAACACCATCAGCACGATGATCGCCAGCACCGAGCCGAGCAGCAGCTGGTCGGTGAGCTCGAGAATGTTGGCATCGGGTTCGGGCTTGACCCCGATGGCGATCCCCTCCCGTCCCATGTGCAGGGTCGCGGCCGCACGCTTCTCGTAGCCGTCGCGCACGGTGGCGATATCCGCCAGTCGCACCCGCCGCTGGCCGGTGGAGAAGACGATCACATCCTCGATCTCCTCCTTGGAGCGGAATTCGGCCGTGGTGCGGATGCGGTAGTCGCGCCGTCCCACCCCCAGGGTGCCGGCGGCGATATCCACGTTCTCGGCGCGCAGGATTTCGATCAGCCGTGGAATGGTCAACCCATGGGCGGCTAGGCGTTCGGCGGAGACCTCGATGTGGAGCTCTTTCTCCGTACCGCCCCCGATGAAGAGCTCGGCCACCCCCGGGGTCCGCTCCAGGTACTGGCGGATATAGTTTTCGAAATAGGTGAGGTAGGTGTAGGCCGAAGCGGAGTTGCCCTCGACAGTCTTGAGCACCATCCACACCACCGGGGAGGTTGCCGAACCGGTGGCGGTGATGATGGGCTTTTCGACGTTTTCCGGGTAGGAGGGGACCTCGTCGAGCTTGTTGGAGACCCTGAGCAGAGCCGAGTTCAGGTCGGTGCCGATCGCGAACTTGAGGGTCACCGTGCCCTGGCTGTTGGAGGAGGTGCTCTCCATCTCGATCAGCCCGGGGATGCCCTTCAGCACCTTCTCCTGCTCCTCGATGATGTCGCGCTCGACCTCGTAGGGGGTGGCGCCCTGCCAGTTGGTGGTGACCGAGATCTCGGGCTCGACCACCGTGGGGCTGAGCTGATAGGGCATGCGCGTCAGGCCGAGCCAGCCGAAGAGCAGGATGAAGACCACGCCGACGATAACGGTGACCCGCTTTTCGATGCAGAACTGGATCAGGTTCATCGGGCGAGCGCCACCTCCTGCCCGTCCCGCAGCCGCTCGTTGCCCTTGACCACGACCCGCATCCCCTCGGCCAGCCCCTCTGCGGCGACACCGGCCGTAAGCCCCTCGAAACCGACGATGGCCACCGGGACCATGCGCACCCTGGCCTCCTCGACCACGAACACGACCGTTCGGCCCATGCTGGTGATCACGGCGTCCCGCGGAACGATGAGGGCCGGCTGCGGAGGGGCGGTCGGCAGCGTCACCGTGGCGGATTGGCCCTCGACCAGCCCTTTGCGGTTGGCGCTGCGCACCTTGACGGGAAGGGTGCGGGTCGTCTCGCTCACGCGCGGAACCAGGGCAAACACCGCCCCGTCGAAGCTCTCTCCGCCCGCGGAGACCCGGGCCGCGAGGCCGGGGCGGATCTGCCCGATGGCGGTCTCGGGAACCTCGACCACGATGTCCACCACCTCGTCGCGCGCCAGCACGGCGACCGGCTTTCCCTTGGCGAGCCACTCTCCGCGGTCGACGCTGCGCCGGACCACGACCCCGTCGTAGGGGGATCGAATCACCGATTTTTTGATCTCCAGCTCCAGCCGCTCCACTTCCGCCTTGAGGGAGTCGGCCCGCCGCTCGAGGGCCCGGGCCCGGAAGCGGCTGTCGTCGTAGTTTCCCTCGGCGATCGACCCTTTACGGAAGAGCGCCTCCTTGCGGTTCAGGTCGAGCAGCGCCACCTCGAGCTCGGCCTGCACCTGTTTGTGCGTCGCCCGGGTGGCGTCAAGCCGCTTGGCGAGCAGGTCGGTGTTCAACTCCACCAGCGCCTGGCCGGATTTCACCCGCTGGCCGTCTTCGATCTTGTGGGTCTCGACGATCCCCTCGATCTCGGCGGCCACATCCGAAACTTCGACGAAATAGACGGTGCCGACGAACTCTTTCTGGGGCGTGATCCGTCCGGAGGCGACCGGCGCCGCCACCACCAGCGGCGGTGCGGCAGAAGGCCTCGGCTGGGCCGCCGCGGGAGCCTGGGTGAGGCCGAGCCCTCCGATGAGGATCATTGCCCAGACTGCCCATAAACGTCGCCGAGGGTCACCGGGGGATGAAGACCGGGTCATGATTGCTCCTGCTCAAGGGCGGCAACTGCTATCCCCGCACCATTGGAGGACAAGAAGAGACTCACCTCTCATCATCAAGAAGTTGTAATAATCACGTCGCCCGCCGTAAAAGTCAACCCACACCGCAAAAACAAAAATCCCCCGCCGCCCCTTGTCCATAAGGGAGCCGGGGAAAACAGATGGGCGATATCCTTGATCACCTCTTTGACTTTCCCCTCGACGCGGTCGATCGTATCCGACGAAAGCCCAAGCAGGCGCGCGGAGGGGAGCTCGGCCAGATCGCTGCCGTCCCATTCGAAGGAGCTGTACCCCATTTTGCGTGTGAGCATGTTGGCCAGGTGAACGACCAGAATGTCGGGGATGGTGGAGTCCTGGACGGCCGCCCATACGGCCTCCATCGGGATGGCCTTCTCCTTGGAAGACTCCGCAAAGGCCCTGAGCAGGATCACCTTGCCGACATCGTGAACCAGCCCCATCAGAAACAGGGTCTCCGGGTCATCGCGCAGGAGGGCCTGAGCGAAGAGCTTGGCGGCGTAGGCGGTGGCGAGGGAATGGCCCCACATCTTGTCGAGCGCCACCTTGTACTGGGGCTGGCGCGCTTCGTACAGGCTTTTGTTGGCGATGGCCACGACGATGCTCAGGGTCTCCTTGAACCCCAGCCGCGGTATGGCCGCCTGAACGCTCTTGACCTCCCCGTAGCCTTTGTAGACCGGGCTCTTGGCCACCGAGATCAGCCGCAGCGAGATCACCGGGTCCCGCTCCAGGATCTGCGCCACCTCCTTGACCGTTGTCTCCTGCCGGCGGATGGCGCTGCGCAGATCGAAAACGACCTGCGGCATCGCCGGGGGCTGGATCTTGCCCGCGCTGAACTTCTGGAGGATGGCGGCAAAGGCTCTTTTGACGAAGTCCAACTGCTTCTTCAACATGAAATCCTCCCCCATCCCCGGGGTGGATTCCACGAACGTTCGGACCCGGGGGGCGAGGTCCGGGTCGAACTCGACGCCGGCCCGCTCCTGGATCGCCGCAAGGGCCTCGCCGACCGGAAGCGCCTGCGGCCGCCGGGCGGTTGATGTGAGATCATCGAAAGCGTCGAAAAGGCGCAACACCCGCGCCTCCAGCGGGATATCCTCACCGCGCCGGCCGTCGGGGTAGCCGCTGCCGTCCCACGCCTCGTGGTGGTGCCGGACGGCGGCGAGCAGGGGCTCGAACCGCGCCAGCGAGAGGATGCGGACGGCGGTCACCGGGTGCTTTTTCATGAGCTGCACCTCCTCCGGCGATAGCGACATTTTTTCGGTTACCGCGGGAGGGGTACCGATCAGGCCGACATCGTGCAGCAGGCCCGCCAGGTAGAGATAGTGCAGCTCGTCGTCGGCCATGAGGCCGGTTGCTTCGCAGAAGTTGGCGCTCGTGTTGGCCACCCGCTCGCAGTGCTGCCGGAGGCGCGGGTCTTTTTCTTCCAGCATGGCCAGGAGCATCTTGGCGGTTTCCACGAGCTGCTCGCGTTCCTCCGCACTGAGCACGGAATAGCTGTCTTCGGGCATGATGAAAAACTCCTTCCTGAAAAGTATCTTTTTATTTTACCTTACATTGCGGCAGGACGCAAAATTATCAGCGCATCCACCTGCCGCGGGTGCCCCTCCGATTAGGGTTTGACACCGTTGCATGATTTCCCTATTATCGCAGGACGCGTTTATCTTGCTGAAGTGCTTCCGAATTCCAGGCTGGGGCACCGCGGTCCTCCGGCGCCGCCCCGGCATCGCGGCGGCCCCGCGAGCCGGGAGAGAGGGTTCGGAAGAGGCTTCCCCCAGGAGCAACCCGCCATGAGCTCAGTTGTCACCCTGAACCTCGACTACATCGAAGCGCAATACGCCCTGTGGCAATCCGACCCCGACCGGCTCCCCCAGGACTGGCGGTTTTTCTTCGAGGGGTTCGACCTGGGCGCATCCGGCCGTCTGACGGCCGCCGGCGACGGCGCCCGGATGCTGCAGCAGGCGCGGGTCCACGCCCTGGTCAACCGCTTCCGTGAACTCGGCCATCTTCTCGCCTGCCTCGACCCGCTCGAAGCCTGCCCGACCGAGCACCCTTTGCTCAGCCTCGAGGCGGTCGATCTGAGCCTGGAGGAGCTCGATCAGCGCTTCATCGTACCGGACAGCGCCCCGGCCGTTAAAGCGCCGCTCAAGGAGATCCTGTCCGGGTTTCGGGAAACCTACTGCCGCGCCATCGGGGTCGAGTTCATGCACCTGCAGGATCCCGCCGAGCGCCGCTGGCTGATCGAGCGCATGGAGCCGGTCCGCAACCGCCCGGCGTTCGACCCTGCCGCCCGACGCCGCATCCTGGAGAAACTCGCCCAGAGCAGCGTCTTCGAGCAGTTCCTGAACACCAAATACGTCGGTGTCACGCGCTTTTCGCTGGAGGGCGGCGATGCCCTGATCCCCGGCCTGGACTTTCTCTTCGAGCGCGCGGCCGGTCTGGGCTGCCGCGAAATCATCCTGGGCATGGCCCACCGCGGCCGCTTGAACGTGCAGGTCAACATCCTCGGCAAACCCTTCACCGACATCTTCAGCGAGTTCGAGAACTGCTACGATCCCGAAAACCTGGTCGGCGCCGGCGACGTCAAGTACCACACGGGCTTCCTGAACGACATCCGCACCGCCGGCGGGAGTGCGCTGCGCGTGGTCATGATGAACAACCCGAGCCACCTCGAAGCCGTGGACCCGGTGGTCGAGGGCTTTGCGCGGGCCCGCCAGGAGATCCTCGGGGATGCCGCCGGCCGGCAAGTGCTGCCGCTGCTGATCCACGGAGACGCCGCCTTTGCGGGCCAGGGGGTGGTGGCCGAAACCCTCAATCTCTCCCAGCTGGCCGGCTACAAGACCGGCGGCACCGTGCACATCGTCATCAACAACCAGATCGGCTACACGACCCTCCCCGAGCACGCCCGCTCGACACGCTACTCCACCGATATCGCCAAGATGCTCATGGTGCCGCTCTTCCACGTGCACGGAGAGAGCCCTGAGGCCGTGGTCCACGTGATGCAGCTTGCCGCCGAGTATCGCTGGGCCTTCGGCAAGGATGTGGTGGTCGACCTGGTCTGCTTTCGCCGCTACGGCCACAACGAGGGCGACGAGCCCTATTTCACCCAGCCGCTCATGTACGAGCGCATCCGCGAGCGCCCCGCCCTCGACCGGCTCTACGCCGGCGAACTGATCGACCAGGGGGTGGTGAGCGCGGAGGAGGCCGAGCGGCAGGCCGGAGAGCTGCGCACGCGTCTTGACGCCGACTACGAGGCCATCCACGGCAGCGTCTGCGTCTTTCCCGAGGTGCGCGCCTACGAGAACTGGGCCCCCTACTCGGGGGTCTACTCACCCGTCAGCGCCGACACCGGCGTCCCGCGCGACACCCTCCTCGCCCTCGCGCGCGCCCTCAACCGGCTGCCCGAGGGGTTCCACCTCAACCCCAAGCTCGAAAAGCTCCTCACCCGGCGCCGCGAGGCCGTCGAAACGGGCGCGGGCATCGACTGGGCCAATGCCGAAGCCCTCTGCCTCGCGAGCCTCCTCGCCCAGGGCCACCCCGTCCGGCTGAGCGGCCAAGACAGCGGCCGCGGCACCTTCAGCCAGCGCCACAGCGTCCTGGTAGACACCCGGACCGGCGCCGCCTATACCCCGTTGCACGGCGTGGCGGAGGACCAGGCCGCTTTTTCGGTCTGGGACAGCCCGCTCTCCGAGGCCGGGGTCCTCGGCTTCGAATACGGCTTCTCCCTCGCCCGGCCCGAAGGGCTGACCCTCTGGGAGGCCCAGTTCGGGGATTTCGCCAACAACGCCCAGGCGGTGATCGATCTCTTCATCGCGAGCGGCGAGGCCAAGTGGCAGCGCCTGAGCGGACTGACCCTGCTCCTGCCCCACGGCATGGAGGGGCTGGGGCCGGAGCACTCCAGCGCGCGCCTGGAGCGCTTTTTGCAGCTGTGCGCCGGGGAGAATCTCCAGGTCTGCCACCCCACCACCCCGGCCCAATACTTTCACCTCCTCCGCCGGCAGGCGCTGGCCGGATTCCGCAAGCCGCTGGTCGTCATGACGCCGAAAAGCCTCCTGCGCCTGCCGGCGGCGGTCTCAACGGTCGAGGAGCTCGTCAAAGGCAGCTACCGCGGCGTGCTGGATGACCCCGCCGCCGACCCTGCCGCAGCCTCGGTCCTTTTCTGCAGCGGAAAGATCTTCTATGAGCTCCTGCAGCGCCGGAGCGATCTCAAGCGCACGGAGCCCGCCATCCTCCGGTTCGAGCAGCTCTATCCCTTCCCGCAATCGCACCTGAAATTCGTCCTCAAGCGTTTCAAGGCCGTGAAACAGTGGAGCTGGGTCCAGGACGAAGCGGAGAACATGGGCGCCTGGACCTTCATCCGGCCGCGGATCGAGGCCGTCATCGGCAAGCCCTTGGCCTTCATCGGCCGCCCGGAGTCTTCCTCGCCGGCCTCCGGCTTCCCCCACATCCACCGCCGCCTTCAGGCGGAGATCCTCGAACGCGCCGTCGGCCCGAAGCCGTGAGGGAGGGAATCGCAACTCAGGCAGCCACCATAAGGAGAGAACATGGCACTGGTCGCAATCAAGGTCCCCAGCGTCGGGGAGTCGGTCACCGAGGCGCTTTTGGCCGAATGGTTCAAAAAAGACGGGGAGACCGTGCGCAAGGACGAAGCGCTCTTTGTCCTTGAAACCGACAAGGTGACCCTTGAGGTGATGGCCGAGGCGACCGGACGGCTGGCCGTCCAGGTGGCGGCCGGCACCACGGTCAAGATCGGGGCGGTGGTGGGGACCATCGACACGGAGAGCGCAGGCAAGGGGCAAGCCGCAGCGGCACCGGCCGCCGCTCCGGCGGATGCGGCGGAGGCCCCCAAGGCCCCGGCGCCCGCACCGCCGCAAGCCGAACGGCCGGCCGCACCGCCCCCGCCGGCAGCCGACGCATCCAAAGAAGAGACGGCGAGAGCCGAAGCGCCCCGGCCCGCTGCATCCCCCGCGGCGGAGGGCATGCCGCCCTCGGTACGGCGCCTGGCCGCCGAATACGGCCTGGACCTAAGCCGGATCCGCGGTACCGGACCGGCCGGGCGCATCACCAAGGGCGACGTCCTGCTCCACATCGAAGCCTCCGAGAGAGCGCCGGCATCGGCCGCGGGGGCCCCGGCCGAAGCCCCGGTCTGCCCGCCCTGCGAAGGCCCGGCGGAGGAGACCACCCGCAAGCCGATGAGCCCGATCCGCCGGCGCATCGCCGAGCGGCTGCTCAAGGCGCGCCAAAACACGGCCATGCTGACCACCTTCAACGACGTGGACATGAGCGCCGTGATCGCGCTGCGCCAGCGCTACAAGGAGTCGTTTCAGAAAAAATACGGGGTCTCGCTCGGATTCATGTCCTTTTTCGTCAAGGCGAGCGTCGAGGCTTTGAAGGCCATCCCCGAAATCAACGCCTTCATCGACGGCCAGGAGATCCTCTACCATCGCTACTATCACATCGGCGTCGCGGTGGGCTCCGAGAGAGGCCTGGTCGTCCCGGTCATCCGCCATGCGGACCGCCTCTCCTTCGCCCAGATCGAGCAGGCCATCGGCGGGTTTATATCCAAGATCAAGCAGAACCAGCTCCAGCTCGCCGATCTGGAGGGGGGCACCTTCACGATCACCAACGGCGGGGTCTTCGGCTCCCTGCTGAGCACCCCCATCCTCAATACGCCCCAGAGCGGGATCCTCGGCATGCACCGCGTGGATCGGCGCCCGGTGGCCGTCGGGGAAGAGGTGGTGATCCGGCCCATGATGTACGTGGCCCTCAGCTACGACCACCGCATCGTGGACGGGCGCGAAGCGGTGACCTTTTTAAAGCACATCAAGGAGTGCATCGAGAACCCGGAACGCATCATGATGGAGATCTGAGGATGGTTGCGAGCGACGCCTACGACCTGGTGATCATCGGCAGCGGTCCGGGCGGCTATGTCGCCGCGGTGCGCGCCGCCCAGCTCGGACTGAAAACGGCCTGCATCGAGAAGCGGCCGCGCCTGGGAGGGGTGTGCCTGAACGTCGGCTGCATTCCGAGCAAGGCGTTGCTGGACTCGAGCGAGCACTTCCACGCCGCAAAGACACGGCTGGCCGAGCACGGGATCGCGGTCGGCGAGGTCCGCCTCGACCTCGCCCGGATGATGGCCCGCAAGGATAAGGTGGTCGCCGATCTCACCGACAATGTGAGAAAGCTCCTGGAGAAGCACAGGGTCGCGATCCTCCAGGGCACCGCCCGTCTCACCGGCCAGGCGACCGTGGAGGTGACATCCACGGACGGCTCGCGCACTCTCACGGCGCGGCACATCATCCTCGCCGCCGGCAGCGAGCCGGCCGCGCCGCCCGGCCTGGAGTTCGACGGCGCGACCATCCTCAGTTCGACCGAGGCCCTTACGCTGGATGCGGTCCCGGAGCGCCTCGGCATCGTCGGCGGCGGCTACATCGGGCTCGAGTTGGGCTCGGTCTGGCGACGGCTCGGCTCCCGGGTGACGGTGATCGAGATGCTCCCGGAGATCGTTCCCACCCTGGACGGCCAGGTGCGGCGCAGGCTGCAGGCGGTTTTGAAGCGACAAGGATTCGCCTTCAAGATGGAGGCCCGGGTCAAGCGCGCCGAGGCCTCCGGCGGACGAGTGACGGTGGCCGTGGCCTCCGGCGGGACGACCGAGACGATCGAGTTCGACAAGCTCCTCGTCAGCACCGGCCGGCGGCCCCTTACGCGGGGGCTTGGACTGGAGCAGGCCGGGGTCGCAACCGACCCCGCGACCGGGTGCGTCAGGGTGGATGCCCGTCTGCGGACGAATGTGCCCACCATCTACGCCATCGGCGACCTCGTGCCCGGCCCCATGCTCGCCCACAAGGCCTCGGCCGAAGGGATGGCCGCGGCCGAGATCATCGCCGGCAAGGCCGCCGAGGTCAACTACGACGCCATCCCCTCCATCGTCTATACCGCCCCCGAAGTCGCCGCTGTGGGACTGACCGAAGAGGCGGTCAAGGAGCGCGGGATTCCCTATGCCACGGGCGTCTACCCGTTTGCCGGCGCCGGCCGCGCCCGCTGCCTGGGTGAGACCGAGGGGTTCGTCAAGCTCATCGCTCACAAACATACCGACCGTCTTCTCGGGGCGCACATCATCGGCGCCCGCGCCTCCGAGATGATCGCCGAGGCGGTGGTGGCGCTCGAGTTCGGGGCCAGCGCCGAGGACATCGCCCGGACCGTTCACGGCCACCCGACCTTTTCCGAGGCCCTCATGGAAGCCGCCGCGGCCGTTCGCGGGTGACCGGCCATGCCCTCGGACCGTCACGCGGCGGGTGCCCCCCCTCTGCCCGGCTCTCACGAACGGATCCAGCGGCGCAAGAACCGGGCCGCCCTGGTCTCGGTCGCCTCCAACTCCTTCCTGGTGGCGGCCAAGCTCCTGGTGGGGTTTCTGATCGGCTCGGTCTCGGTGATTTCCGAGGCGATCCACTCCGGGGTGGACCTGGTGGCGGCCGCCATCGCCCTTTACTCCGTGCGCACATCGAGCAAACCCGCCGACGCCGGCCACCCCTTCGGCCACGGGAAGATCGAAAACATCTCCGGCACCATCGAAGCGCTCCTGATCTTCGCCGCCGCCGGCTGGATCATCTACGAGGCCGCCGGGAAATTCATCCGCCCCGAGCCGCTGGATGCGCCCCTGCTCGGGGCGGCGGTGATGCTGGTCTCCTGCCTCACCAACATCTTCGTATCGCGGATGCTCTTTCGGGTGGGCCGCGAGACCGATTCGGTCGCCTTGGTGGCCGACGCTTGGCATCTGCGGACCGACGTCTGGACCTCGTTCGGCGTCATGGCCGGGCTCGGAATCATCTGGATCGGGCAGCGGCTGCTGCCGGGGGTCGATCTCTCCTGGATCGACCCGGTCTGCGCCATCGGCGTCGCCGTCCTGATCATCAAGGCGGCCTACGATCTCACCCGGCAAGCCGCCCGCGACCTGATGGATGCGAGCCTGCCGCCGGCGGAGGAGGCCTATATACGGCAGAGCGTCGAAGCCGAGCGCCGCATCGTGAACGGCTATCACGCCCTGCGCACCCGCAAAGCGGGCCACTTCCGCTTCATCGAATTCCATATCCAGGTCGACCCCCTGATGAGCGTGGCCGACTCCCACGCCCTGACCCAGAAACTGTGCCGGGCGATCCAGGCGCGGATCCCGAATGCGACCATCACGATCCATGTCGAACCCTGCGCCGGGGAGTGCTCGCCCGTTTGCCGGGAGGGCTGCCTGGTGCCGGAAGACGAAAAACCCCATACAGGAGAACCCAGATGATCCAAGAGATGACGGCACGGGAGATGAAACCAAGGAAGTTCATCGAGGAGAAGATCGCCGAGATCCGTGCGGCCGTCGGCGAGGGGCTCGCCATCAACGCCCTCTCCGGCGGGGTCGACTCCTCCACCGTCACCCTGCTCGGCCACCGGGCGCTCGGCAGGCGGCTGAAGACGGTCTTTATCGAAAACGGGCTCATGCGGGCGGGGGAGGCCAAACGGGTGGCGGGTTTGTTCCGGAAGCTCAAGGTGCCGGTCGAAATCATCGATGCCCGCGCAGAGTTCTTTGCGGCACTCAAGGGCATCACCGACCCGGAGGAGAAACGCGAGGCGATCACCCAGACCTTCTATCGCGGGGTGTTCGGCCGGATCGTGAAGGCGAGCGGAGCCCGTTTCCTGCTCCAGGGCACCATCCTGACCGATGTCGACGAGACCGTGGCCGGCATCAAGCGCCAGCACAATGTCTTCGCCCAGCTCGGCATCGATCCGCAGGAGGCCTTCGGCTACGGCATTATCGAGCCCCTGCTCCGACTGCGCAAAGACGGTGTCCGCAAGCTCGCCAAGGCGCTCGGCCTGCCGGAAGATACCTACCGGCGCATCCCCTTCCCCGGTCCGGCCCTCGCCGCCCGGGTGATCGGCGAGGCGACCCCCGAGCGGATCGAAACCGTCAGGAAGGCCACCGCCGTGGTGGAGCAGCACCTGGCCGGCACGCGGGCGTTTCAGTACCTGGCCATCCTGCATGCGGACCGGGTGACCGGGATGCGCGGGGGCAAACGCGACTTCGGCCAGCAGATCGAGGTGCGCTGCTGGGACAGCGTCGATGCCCGCGTCGCCGCCCCCACCCGGATCCCCTTTGCCGCCCTCCAGGCGCTGGCGGGGGAGATCATCAAGAAGGTCCCGGGGGTCGTCAGCGTCACCTACAACATCGCGCCGAAGCCGCCCTCGACGATCGAGGCGGTGTAGGCAGGCTGTCGGCCGACAGGGCGCACACGGTCAGAGCGGCCCGGTGCCCG